>JBCCRX010000297.1:0-8595 GCA_039201015.1 Bacteroidota bacterium
CGTTGCAAAAGCACCAAAAAGACTAAACAAAATAAACTCGCCCTAAGTATTGTTTTTCAAGCTTTTATTCACGGGCTGGGCCAAGCTTCAGCTCTGTTTAGCACCTTGTTTTAGCTCATACAGTATTTTGTTTTTAACGCCTTTTTGGCACTTTTTTCACTAAAAGAAATGAGGTCGATTTTGATAATTCCTCAAAAAAATTCAGACAACCGGATTATTTTTGATTAAGTCTTGATTCGGACGTATCATTAGGATTATTTTTGGATAACTAGAACTGCCTTTAGCCTCGTGATGTTAATAGGAAAGAATTTAATTCATATCAAATTAAAAATCTTAAGTCAAATGGCATTCGAAATAACTGATGCAAACTTCGAGACAGAAGTATTAGAAAATGATAAAGTAACCGTAATTGATTTTTGGGCGGAGTGGTGTGGACCTTGCCGTATGGTGAGTCCAATCATCGAAGAAATGGCAACGGATTATGAAGGAAAAGCATTGATCGGTAAGGTTGATGTGGATAATAACTTACAGATTTCTCAAAAATACGGTATCCGTAGCATTCCTACTATTCTCTACATCAAAAATGGAGAAGTGGTGGATAAGCACGTCGGTTTAACGACCAAGCAGAAATTATCAGAGAAATTGGATGCGTTGTTGTAAAAGAGAAACGCTGATCTCTGTGAATTTTGTTTAGAATACTTATGTTACGCAAAATACCAAATTGCAAATGACACAAAGTGTTACTTGTTTACAAATCGTCGGCTGTCATCCTGAGGCAGACAAGTCGAAGCCACTCTAATTCAAAACACGGTAGCTTTGACAAGCTACTAGATTTCTCGCACTAAAACACACTATTGCGTAACATCAGTAAAATATATAAATTAGCCTTTGTTTCCTTTTTTTGGGGACAAAGGCTTTTTTAGTAAAAGGAACACAAAATGGCAAGAGACATCTATCATGATGCTGTAAAGATAGCAATAGGAAAAATCGGTTGGAATGTAGTAGATGATCCACTTACGCTATCCGTAAGCACACTTTTAACCTATCATATTGATCTTGCAGCAGAAAGGTTTTTGGTTGCTAGCAAAGAAAAAGAAGTCATAGTCATAGAAGTGAAGTCATTTGTAGGAGATTCTGATACTTATGATTTTCATACAGCGTTAGGACAATACTGTGTATATAGATCAGCTCTAAAATTTCTAAACAAACCTGACCGTTTACTACTAGCCGTACCTCACGCTACTTTCTTGACTTTTTTTCAACAGCCTTTCATAAAGCAGGTGTTGAAAGATTATAATTGCGAAATCATTTCTTATGATCCAGTAAAAAAAGAAATTAAATATGGAAAAATCTAAAAAGTACGAGTCAGCTATTTTAGCTATATTTAATGAATATATTGAAACCTATCAAAGCAGTCAGGGAACAGTATGTCCCGAGCTAATTGTGGATGAAGAAAGAAAGAGGTATTTACTGATACTAATTGGATGGGATGAAGATCGTTTTGTGTATGCACCACTTTTTCACTTTGACATTAGAGAGGATAAAATCTGGCTACAACAAAATTCAACAGATTTACCAATTGCACAAAATTTATTAGAAAAAAATGTTCCCAGGACAGATATTGTCTTAGGATTTAAACCAGACTACATGAGAATTCATAGTGGTTTTGGCGTAGCATAACCCATTATTCATAACTTATACTTAGCAACATTTTGGATTTACTCAACAATTACGAAGTACGCGATCTTGGCAATTTGGAACTGCTTGCCAAGCAAGTGGTGGAGGGCTTTATCATTGGACTGCACAAAAGTCCATTCCACGGATTTTCGGTGGAATTTGCGGAGCATCGCATTTACAATCAGGGCGAAAGCACTAAGAATATCGACTGGAAAGTATTTGCGCGCACCGATAAGCTATTCACCAAACGCTTCGAGGAAGAAACGAATTTGCGCTGCCAAATCGTGTTGGACGCTTCTTCTTCTATGTATTTTCCCGAAGTTACAAAGAAAGGGCAAGCTTACACCAATAAATTGCGCTTTTCCGTCTTGGCAGCGGCGGCTTTAATGAATTTACTTAAAAAACAACGCGATGCTTTTGGGCTCAGCATCTTCGATGAAGCGGTGCAGACACACACCCGCTGCAAATTGAGTACTTCGCACTATCGACTTTTGCTGACTTATTTGGAAAAACTGGTACAAAATCCAGTATATGACCGCAAAACTTCCGCGGCGAAGGCTTTGCATCAAATTGCGGATAGTATTCACAAACGCTCTTTGGTGGTCATTTTTAGTGATATGTTTGAGGACAACGAAAATACGGAAGCCCTTTTTTCTGCCCTACAACACCTCAAGCACAACAAACACGAAGTGGTACTTTTTCACGTCGTGGACAAATCCAAAGAACTCGAATTTGAATACGAAAATCGTCCGCACCTTTTCATTGACATGGAAACGAGAGAGCGCGTCAAATTACAACCCAATCAAGTAAAAGAACGCTACATCGAACAAATTGCTCAGTTCAAAGCCCAACTCAAAATGAAGTGTATGCAATACAAAGTGGATTTTGTGGAAGCCGATATACACGAAGGCTTTCGTCCCATTTTACAAGCGTATTTGGTGAAGCGTTCTAAAATGAGTTAAGTCTTGTAGCTAAGCGACTCCATATCCTTCCAAACCACGTTCCAGTTCTCCTATAAAACCAATTACTATATCTGACTTTGAGATGCCTTTTTCTGCCAAAATCTCTCCAATAGGGACATCCGTATTATTTTGGTGCAACCATATTTTGTCATCTATAATTTGGAAGTGGAACACTACATGATGACGATAGCTATGTTCATGCCAACCAAAACGAATTAATATGAAATCAGTCAATGATTCATTATGAATTAAATGCATCCTAACATCGGGGAAGTCAGAATTTATAACAGTAGCTCGGTCTTCCAATTCCTCTTTAAGGACTTCTTTATAAACTTCTATTCTATCCATTTGGTAATCTTTTGTTCCTCAATGTCTATAACGAGGAGTTTCATATTGTAGCGATCTATTTGTCTCAGTAAAAAGTCAATATCACTTATTTTCTTATAGGTATCAGTTGTGATAGCGACGTAAAGCGTTCTGTCAATCTTGCTATCAATAATCAAATCTCTGTAGTCCAAGAACTGTCCAAGTGCTTCGTGAAACTTGTACAAAATAGAGTCTGAGAAGGTTTTTTATCTCTACTAATATTTTTCTTTTCTCTTCTTCAGCAACTATGAATTTTTCAGCCCCTAAATCAACCTCGTAAGTTTTACCAGTTTTAGTATCTATCTCCAATCTGTAGGGATCATCTGTCACCTCCCAATTATCGTTGATCAACGCCTGTTTTGCCGCATCATGGATTAAATCTCTTGCCATTTATTTGTGCTTATTTTGTTTCAAAGATAAACAATATTGGATTAATCTAATGGCTAAGTAAGCTGGATTTAGCTTTATGGTACGAGGCATAAATATACTGTAAACTAAGTCTATTTTAATTTTGAGAAGCTCGAAATTCTAAGGAATTTCGAGCTTCAAAAAAACCCATCTGCCGCCGTCTTCGATGGCGGCGAACAAAGGATGAGGGAGGAAAAAGAGCTTTTCTAAAACCCTTTTTTCTCCCTCAAACGCCCCTATCTAAAATACAAACAAACTTAGTTTACAGTGTACTAAAATTTTATTGCTGCCCGAGAAACCATTTTTGGGAATTTTTATGCAATAAAAATTCCCAAAAAAAGGGTCTAGGAGTGAAGTTCATTATAAACAATTTAAACAAATCAACAATCTAAACAGACCTATCCGTCTTGCTGCACTCGCCTTAGGCGTGAGGCGCGATCAACAAGTCTATTCATTTGCATAGGTTTATCCCATTTGCAGTATATATTATTCCAACAACATCGACTTCGTCAAAATCTGATCGCTGGTTTGTAAGCGATAGTAGTATAATCCTCTCGCCATTCGGGCGGTTCGTTCAAATTCTATTTGATTAAAACCTTGCTCAAACATACGACTGACGCTAAAAACTGCCCTTCCATTCAAGTCAAAAACTGTTAGCGTAGCGGCTTGACTTTCCATTAATTGAAATTGAATGGTCGTACTTTTCGAGAAGGGATTCGGATAATTGTCTAATGCCGCACCGCTATTGTTGCTAGAAAGATTAGCCGTCCCTGCTGGCATTATCGTCATACTGGCTTCGTCATCCTCTGCAATGTTATTTTCATTTCCATTATTCGGACTAGAATCTGGATCACTCCTATCAGACGTGACTACTTGTGCATAGAGCGTGATGGGTGTATTGATGGACAACGCAAAGGCAACAAATTCCAATTCTGCACTTTCTCCAACCGCCAAATCTCCTACTTCCCAAACTTCCGCAACTACTCTATAATCTCCTTTGTCAGCAGCAGAACTGGTGTAAGCCGCTGTCACAGGCAATGGAATACTCACGGCTACATTGCTGGTTGCTTCTGGTCCATCATTAGTGATACTTACTTTGAAAGGTACTTTTTCGTACAACCCAAAATTCACAACATCTGTGCTCAGCGATAGGCTCAAGTCTGCACCAGGTGTCGGACATTCTCCTTTGAACCAAAGATTGACACCCGCCGCTGCTGCTTTGCAAGCATTGCTATAAGTGACGCCATCGCATCCACAAACAGGATCAAATTCTTCCGTACAAACGCCATCGTTCAGTGGTGCAGTTGTGCAGCCATTGCACTCTGAAACGCCTATATTAACTAGGGTTGGTTCACAGTTGTCTACTCCATCCACTTTTATCTCAATCTGTACAGGTGTTCCTGGCTCTAGTGCTTCTTCCCCACAGTTTTTCAATTCCAATTTGATTTCTTGCTCATCACCTTCAATTAAAAAGGTATTGCGAATACTACAATTAGCAAATTTAACTTCGCTTTCAGAAGATACCTCAAATTCTAGGAAAAGCTCATTGGCATCGGTATTATTACTGACCGTAGCGGTGTAGATGATAATGCCATCTTCATCGCAAGTTAGCAACTGATTAGAAAGATCAATGCAAGTGATTAGGTTAGGACTTCCACATTCAAAAATTGTCGTCAAATCAGTAACGTCTGCCAATTCATCGCAGACTAAACCCGCAAAACCACCTTCTTGACAAATCACATTGCCCTCTGCATCGTAAAGAGTCAAAAAGCCGTCGGCAGTCGCACAGTCTGGCACTGTATAAACAGTTTCTCCGTTCAATTTTCCTCTTTGTACCACTTTTAAGGCTTCACTAAATTCTTCACAGCAAGCTTCTAAGTCAGCGATCAAATCATCTAGCCATTGCAATGGATTTTCATTGTCTGAACACACCTTCACACGACAATAGCGATAGACACCGCCATCTTCCAGTAAGGCTTCAAAAATTTGGCAAGTGCCCGCAGGAGGAGCAGCTACTTGAATCGACTGACCGCCGCCGAGGTGTTCATCTGTGCTGACATTGCGCCAACTAATTACTTTGTGTGAATAACTTGGAACGGAGAGTTTAAAGCCACTATTGGTTTCCTCTACTTCGATTTTATCACAATCATTAGGATCGTCGCTGCGAATGGTTTTACAACATTTATAATCACAACCGTCCTGACCTACATAGTTGTAGCAAACCGTATAGGTAGTAGCACGAGAAAATTTAACTTCTATGTGCTTACCACTCTGAAAAGTTTGTGAGCTAGTAGAACTAGCCACTGTCCAGTAGCCACTTGGATAGTGGTTGGGTACTTTAAACTGATATTCGAGTTCATGGCTATTTCCGATGTAGTGAAAATCAAGATCATCACAATCTTTATCTATGACGGGTTCGCAAGCTGGTGTACAATCTATTTTCAATCTGAAGTTACTGACATCATAGGTATTTCTTCCATCTATGGCTAAGTAATAGTAGCCTCTTGGTAGGTGCTCTACCTTAATGCGCTCGTCATGATTTCCATCATTGATACTTCTCGCCAAACATCCACTTAATGTATTCCAATAGCTAGAGCAATCTTTATAAAAAAACATATCCAGGTTATCATGCAAATCACTCATAAGAATATCCACGCCTTGTCCTTCATCAATGTATATTTTATAGACGACATCTTGCCCATGATAAGGATAATGATAGCGATTCAAATGGCTGACACAAGAACCATAATCAGCATACTCCAGATCATTGCCTTCCCCACTGTTACTGAGATAATAACTTCTATCACATTCTAGTCTTGGAAGATTATCACACTTCAATTTATTGTCTTCTTCACAACTCACTTTCAATCTAAAATTACTTTCATCCGAAGCCCTTGCCCCATCTACAATGATAAAGTAAGTGCCAGAAGGATCATCTATTGTGATAGACTCGTCGTTCGTAGAAGAACGCTGACTACTCGCCACACAACGGTTGAGCGAACAACTGTTTCTGAATACAAACAAATCCAAATTTTTGTGCAAACCCGACAGTTTAATATCCAATTTATCCGTCCCACTCGGAACGTTGATTTTAAAAACACGATCCCCTGCTTCGTAGTCGTCGTAGCCATTGGTACAGTGTGAACCATAGTTGCACTCTCGATTCAATTTATTTGCTTTCCCAAGGGTAGTGGACTGGATTTCTTGCCCACAACTGATACTGTGAGCATCATTGCAAGCAGAAGTTTCACAATCGTCTTCGTCGTCTTGCCCGCGTCGGCAGTCCAAATAGATGGTGAAGTCCGTTGCAGCACCTGCATTCTTGCTGTCCACGGCTAGATAGTAAGTTCCTGTGGAGGGCAAGTTCAATAAATAAACACCGCTAGAAATCGCTTCCCAACGCGCAATACATCGCCTACTAGAGGAACAGTCATCAAAGACGAAAACATCTAGATTGGTAGAAAAGCCGCCTACATTCACGACCAATGATCGAGTGGTAGCGATGAATCGAAAAACCACATCATTTCCATCGTAAGAAATATTGGAGCCAGCCACACAACTGCCGTAGTCCGACCGATTCAAGTCATTTCCAGCGTTTTTGGTTGTTGCAAACACTCTTCTTTGGCAACTTAGATTGGCAATGTCGCTTGGGCTGCAGAAGCTACCTTGTGTGAAAGCAGCCGACCAGCAAAAAGCGCAGATCAGGGTCAATAGTGTAATTCTCAATTTCATATCTAATTTTATTATTAATTGTATGTGAATAGTATTAGCGTACTTATCTTTGGTCGCGGGATGGATTTCAAGAGCAGAATTTAGTGCAACTTGTTTATAATCATAGTGTTATATTTAAAAATATTCAACAACAGCAATTTCTCATGTGTAAAATCTTACCAATCGGGGAGCAAGAAATGTCATTTTTGAACCCTAATTGGGGAATTATTCTTACAGTTTAGAGCAAAAAATGACATTTCTAAATCCTAAATAGGGGTGTACGAAGTCTCGTTTTTGTTAACATTTTACTCGAAAATAACCTAAGTCAATGTCAGAAAATCGCTCAACAATAATTCTCACTTCAGAAAGCTTCAATAAGTAGCTTCTAAGACTTTTGAAGTTTTGACTTTTGTTAAGAGTACGACTTTCACAACTATTTCAAACTTCAAAAGTCTAATCATTTTTTTTGAAAATTGTCGTAGTGAAAATTGCTGTTTATTCAATTACTCGATAAAACAAGCCGATTGATGGAACTTTTTAGACACTTTTGATATGATTATCTAATCTAAAGCATCCATCCATAAGGCGCAGATACAAGTCCGCGAAAACATATTCTTTAACCTTCAAGTAATTACAGTACCGAATAGATGCCTTAGTTCTTTGTCAGAAAGATGTAGGAGAGTGAGTATTTACTATGCTAAATTAAGAACATTTCAGCAGAAAAACGACTATCCTTTGCGATAATAGATGTTAAAATTTGCTGACCGCATTTTTTATCATAGACAGCTAATTGTGGCAAAAGGGTTGGGGAAGAAGTTAGGCATTTTTACGAATTCGTTGACAATTCAATACAAAGAGTGGAAAATTGATTTTTTGACTTTTAGCCTGCAAGTGTTCAATAAAAGACATTATAGTACTTTCCTCAAAATATTATAGCCATTCATTATATTTTTGCTAGATAAGTACTTGGACATAATTATTATTGAAATTAAAACAGAGGATATTTTTCGTATAATTTGGCGCTGAAAACCGCAGATAGCCTACGTTCTCTAAGGCTTTTCAAAGTGAAATGAGGCGGAAAATAGTCCTGTTATAAATTAAGAATAGATTTGTCCAAGTACTTAAGAAGAAAGAAAATGCTTCATTCCTGTACATCTTTTTTTTAGCAATTTTTATTGTATAAAAATTGTCAAGAAGGATTTTCCAGACGGAAATAAAATTTCAAAAATTAGAAATATTTGAAATTTTCTGATTGTAACGTTTTGCGGTGAAAGAAAAAGTCTCCAAAAATCAGTAAACTCAGTGGTTTTCCGCGCCTTCGGCGCGAAAATTCTTTTGGAGGGAGAGAGGTGGCGGGGGGGGGAAACACCGCGGGCAGAGGCCCCCACAAGGGAGAAACAGAGCCGGGCGGGCCCCCGGAAATTTAGTTAATAAAAGAGAATTTGAAAGGAAAGAGAGAATTAAAAAGAAC
>JBCCRX010000298.1:0-8558 GCA_039201015.1 Bacteroidota bacterium
CCAATAGCCAATAGCCAATAGCCAATAGCCAATAGCCAATAGCCAATAGCCAATAGCCAATAGCCAATAGCCAATAGCCAATAGCCAATAGCCAATAGCCAATAGCCAATAGCCAATAGTTACTTCCTAGGATGCAACACCATAAGCGGAACACGAAGATTCATCGCCAGTTGCTTGGTCATACTTTTATGGAATAAATCTTCAAAAATATTGCGATGCTTGGTCGTGACGATGGCTAAGTCAATATCATGGCGTTCGATGTATTCGTTGATGCCTTCTAAAACGGAAGGACAACTGATTTGTACTTGCTTGAATTGGCTTTCGTCATCCAAATCGTGTAGCTGAACGCGATCAAAGTGAAATTCTGATTGCTTATCGGGCTTAATGTGTAGAAGGTGTGAAAAAGCACCAAAACTTTCCTTCAACTGCTTGATGGTCAGTTCACTGAACTCGTCTATTGCTGCTTTACTACTCGTGAATAGCACTTCCTTGAACCCCTTATAAATACTATTTGGTGGCACTAAAATGACAGGTCGACGTGCTTCTTGCGCTACTTTGATAGACACGCTACCAAAAAGCCTTCTATCTATGCTACTACTGCCTTTTGTCCCCATAACCACTAAATCTATGTCGCCTTCTTCGGTCATCCTCACGATTTCAGGAGCAGCAAAACCAATGATTGCCTTTGCTGCTAGCTTAGCGCGCTTTCCCTTGTCAAAGCTCAATTGATGATCGCTTGCAAAATGATCTAATCTTTTTTGAGCCTCTTCTACTAAATAATTGACATTGCCCGTACTCGGCATGTTGGGATCGACGAAGATATGCACAAAATGAATCAGGCTAATTTCACTGCCTGTATCTTCTGATATACGCTGTGCATAGTGATAGGCATGTATCGAATTTTTAGAAAAATCTACGGGCACTAAAATCTTTTTCATCGGAAAATGTTTAACCACTTCTTGATAAATATCTTCTAGCAATTCTGATTTTGTAGGTTGATCTCCATTGTCTAATATGATTGCATCATCTATCAAAATTGCGGGAATCGCATTCAATGAATAATTCAGTATATCGTCGATATCATTGATTTCCTCCAATTGTATGTCCTGTGGAATCGTCCCAATAGCGGTCAGTAAATCCTCCCTCAGCAGTCGGTAGCGACTACTTTTCATCCCGATCAATTTTGCAGTATGCTTATTCATACGTTCATGGTTTCGTAATCACTCAAAGTGATTGTCTCTTTTGAAAAGAAATCTAGTAAATCGTAGGTGGTAACAATACCCAATAATTCTTGCGCTTCTACAATGGGAAGGGCGTGGAATAAATTTGCTTTGAATACCTCCAAAGCCGTTCTAATCGTGTCTTGAGGCTCTAATACAGCCAATTGAGTAGTCATTAAATCTTCTACTCGGTGCTGCGTCAATCGCATGGCATTCTGTAATTTTTCGGATGCTCCAACGTGTTTTGCGCCCTTTATGAAATAAAGCAAATCCGTTTTACTAATCAATCCGACCAACTTTTTGAACTCGACTACTGGAATATGATGTATCTTGTGCTCATCAAATATCTCTTTCAAGCGATACAAGCTATCCTTTGGATGTACCGTTATTAGATTGGTCGTCATTATTTCTGATACAGGTTTTAGTATATTCATTATTTTCGCTTTTGTTTTATGTCTGCAAGTTCGATCATTTTGCTTTTTTGAACCTTGATTTGAATCAGATATGGCGGTGACTTTCATCAACGCTTTTGCCACTTTACTTATGGAAGCTTTGTGGCAAAGCGAAATACTATATGTCATTGAATTATTTTTTTAAAAACAAAAAAGAAGAAGAAGTTTATGATCTGTTGGAAGCGATCTTTGAAGGTGCTATTGACGGAGTCATCGCAATAGATGACCGAGGAATAGTAGAAGCCGTGAATCCAGCAGCGGCAAAATTATTTGATTATGAAGTAACAGAGATTGTTGGCAACAACATTAAAATGCTAATGCCCATGCCCGACCAAGCCCGTCACGATAACTATATCGAAAATTATCAGCGCACAGGCATTAAAAAAATTATTGGGATTGGTAGAGAAGTGAAAGGCTTAAAGAAAAATGGAGACGTTTTTCCGTTCAGACTGAGTGTGAGTGAAGTCACGACTAACCAACGCTGTTTTTACACGGGTTTTATCCACGATGTCAGTGATCTGAATAAAGCCAAAAAGCAGCTAGAGCAAATGAATACGCAATTGGAGGAGTTGGTGGACAAACGCACCGAGGAACTTTCTGATGTGGTCAATCGCTTGCTCAAAACCAACAAACAGTTAAAACACGAAGCTCAGGAAAGAGCCGCTGCTGAAGCTGCTTTGCGCGAAAGTGAGCGAGAAATTCGGCAAGCTTATGAGAAAGAAAAAGAATTAGGCGCATTAAAATCGCGCTTTGTCTCTATGGCTTCTCACGAGTTTCGGACACCACTTACCACCATTGGTTCTTCCGCCGCACTATTGGCACGCTATGTGCTGGCAGAGCAACAAGATAAAAGGGACAAACATATTGGTCGAATCAAGTCTTCTGTCGGTCATTTGACAGGAATTTTAAACGACTTTCTGTCGCTTAGTAAACTGGAAGAAGGCAAAGTCGATCTACAAATAGCACCGATCAATTGGGAGCATTTTTGTGACGATACCCTAGAGGAGTTGCAAGGCAGTCTGAAAAAAAGACAAGCCATTGTCTGCCAAAACGAGGCACAAAATTTGATTCTTGAATCCGATCAACGCCTACTGAAAAACATCTTCTTCAACTTATTATCGAATGCCGTCAAATACTCACCAGCAGGTGCAACAATTACGGTAAAAAGTGAGCTGGAAGAAGGCGTTTTAAGCATCAGTGTCAAAGATGAAGGTATTGGCATTCCGAAAGAAGAACAGCAATATCTATTCACCCGCTTTTTTAGAGCCAAAAATGCAGGCAACATTCAAGGCACAGGTCTGGGCTTGACAATTGTGAAGCGATACGTTGATTTATTGAATGGAAATATTAGTTTTGTTAGTGAGGAGGGGCAGGGTACTACTTTTACAGTCAAGTTGTCCATAAGTGCCAACTCCAGTATAAATTAAGCATCATGATTAAAGAGTTGCATTTAGAAAATTGGAAAAGTTATGCTTCTGGCAAACTCTACATTGACCCGCTCACTATTTTGATAGGTACTAATGCCAGCGGCAAGTCGAATGTAGTGGATGCTTTATTGTTTTTGCAAAAAATATCCAGAGGACTTCAACTTACTTCGGCGGTGAGGGGCGATCAATACAATGAAGGTATAAGGGGCAACTTAGATTGGCTTATAAAAAAAGGAGAAGAAAAAGCGACGTTAAAGATCATATTTCAGTCTAGCATACATTCTTCTACCGACTATGAATACTTCATATCCATTGTGAAGATAGACAATAGGATAGAAGTGTTTTCAGAATATTTAAGCCGTGTTAAGTACACAAAAACAAAAAAAAAGAGCTATTCAAAAAACTTATTCTACACTAACGAAGGAGCATCTGAATTGCCCAGTATTGCTGCCTATTTTGCTACCAATACACAAGGCAGAGGAAAAAAAGTTGAGCTAAGAAAATCTATTAGTGTTTTAAGTCAAAGTGTTTCCCTAAGCCTTTTAAAAGAAGTGCAGGAAGGAATTAACGAGCTAGTACAAACCCTTACCCATATCTTTGTATTAGATCCCATTCCGTCGCATATGAGAAACTATGCACCTTTATCTGAAGTGCTGCTATCAGATGCTTCTAATGTGGCAGGTGTACTTGCTGCTTTGGATGAATCACGAAAAACTGTTGTAGAAGAAAAATTGACGAATTATCTTAGGTTTTTGCCAGAGAAAGATGTGGTTAAAGTATGGGTAGAAGCAGTAGGGAAATTTCAATCCGATGCGATGCTGTACTGTAAAGAACGCTGGGAAGCTAGTCAAGAAGATTTTATTGTGGATGCCCGAGGTATGTCAGACGGCACACTCCGATTTTTAGCTATACTCACTGCCTTGCTGACCATTAAAGAGGGCAGTTTACTAGTGGTGGAAGAAATTGACAATGGGCTACATCCTTCCAGAGCGGATTTATTGGTTAAGTTTTTAAAGGAAATCGGTGAAAGTAGAAAAATAGACATTGTATGTACTACACACAATCCAGCTTTATTGGATGCCTTTGGTAATGAAATGATTTCTTTTATCTCGCTCGTGTATAGAAATAAAGTAAGTGGGAACAGTGAAATCAAATTACTGGAGAATGTATCTGATCTGCCAAAATTACTAGCAAGGGGAACTATCGGTAAACTAGCTACTCGTGGATATTTACAAGCAGCCATTTAGCACATGGAAAAGATCATTATATTTGATACTAGCATTTTGTGTGTTTGGCTACAAATACCCAATTTTGAAAGATGCGGAAATGACGAAGATTTTTGGGACTACGAACGCATTGATAAAAAGATTGAAGAGGAATTGAAAAACAATGTAACTTTTGTTTTGCCATTAGCTACTATCATCGAAACGGGTAATCACATCAGTCAATCCAGTGGCAATCGGTACGAATTAGCTAAGAAATTTAGTGCGCTTTTATCTAAGTCCGTGGATAATGAATACCCTTGGGCAGCTTTCTCGGAACAAGGAGAGCTTTGGACAGACCAGCGTATGAAACAACTTGCAGAAAACTTCCCAGATTTAGCAATTCAGTCGCTTTCATTGGGAGATGCTACGATCAAGGACATCGCTGAATATTATGCTGGTTTTGGACGGTATACGATAGAGATTTTTACGGGCGATCAAGGACTAAAAGCTTACGAACCGATGAAGCCACTGAAAATACCTAGAAGAAGAAAATAGTGCAAATGAAAAAAATTCTAGTCATTGAAGACCAACTAGAAGTAAGAGAAAATTTGGTCGAATTATTAGAATTATCGGGTTATGAACTCTACGCCGCCGAGAATGGTAAATTGGGTGTACAGCTAGCATTATCACATCAGCCAGACCTGATTCTTTGCGATGTGATGATGCCCGAAATGGACGGCTTTGGGGTACTCCGAATACTGGAGAAACGAGCCGAAACAGCGGGTATCCCTTTTATTTTCCTAACCGCCAAAGCCGAGAAAGAAGACTTCCGAAGAGGCATGAACCTGGGAGCAGATGACTATATTACCAAGCCTTTCGACGAAGTAGAGCTGCTAGATGCCATAGAAATGCGCCTCAAAAAAAGTGAACGCCTCAAAGTAAGTACACAACAAGCTGAACAAGGACTACAAAGCTTTTTCGACGAAGCAAAAGGAAGAGCAGAGTTCGAGCAACTATCAGATCAACAAGAAATTAGGCGATTTAATAAAAAAGACGTCATTTTTCAAGAAAGCGATTTGCCACGTCGTCTTTTTTACATCCAAAGTGGAAAAGTGAAGCTGATCAAAACCAATGACGAGGGCAAAGAATATATTCTTAGCATCCTAGAACCAAACGATTTCTTTGGACACATCGCGCTGCTGAAAGGAGAGGAATACACGGAATCCGCCGTAGTTATGGAAAAAGCGGAAATTGTCTTCGTACCCAAAGATGACTTTTTGCTCCTACTCTATGGCAATCGCGATTTTTCGGCTCACTTCATCAGACTACTTGCCAATAACATGATTGAGCAAGAAGAGAAGCTACTCAGTCTTGCATATAGCTCCATCCGAAAAAGAGTCGCCGAAGCACTGCTCCATCTATACCAGCAGCGAGGTGATGAGATTCAGATATTGCGAGACGATCTAGCGAGTATGGTCGGTACGGCAAAGGAAAGCGTCATTCGAACACTCACGGAGTTCAGAAAAGAAGAGATTATCGACATAAAAAACGGCATCATCACCATCCTGAATGCAGGTAAACTGGTGAAGATGCCAAACTAACACAACTACACTCCATAATTTTTTTGACGCTGTTGGCTATTTGCCTCTAGCTATTGGACTATGCAGTGAAACAATCATAATATCACGTGCTTTCACTGCTCAAAAATTAGCAATCACAACGAACCCATCCATCATCAAGCTAAATGCCAACAGCTAAGCAGCTCGTTTCATTTGATGTTTTCGCTGAACTTTCATAGTCTTAATTTTTGCTTCTTTTTGGTCTTTTTCAAAAGTGAATTTCACCGCCATCAATGCGCTCAAAAATAGCGGTAAACCCAATGCTGCCAACCAATATTGTCCTGCAAAAACACCCCCTATAATTACGGTCATCATAAGAAAAAAACGAATAATTACGGTGTCCCATTGTGCTTCAAAATATTCTATTTTCATAACCAGATTTTTTCTTGAATTGATACCACAAAGGTAGGATGTAGGCGAAGCTGAAACCTTGATAAAACTCACCTACAGGATTGATTTTTGTTCATCTCGTTGTGATGGAACTGCTTAATTTTGAGTGATTTATTAGAGCTTGTTTGGAAATTAATAATCAGTCTGTAAACAGCTCGTTTTCGAATCAAAGATCAAAATCCAAACAAGCTCTTATGTTTTATCAAGGGCATAGGTGAAATTATTGCTTTGAATTTGATGGCAATAGTGTGTGTATATCTATGCACTCAAAGGCTGTATCAAATAACATATTGTCTGTTGTTTTTTAGGTTTTTGTTACTCCCGCTTTTTTTGCATAATTTTAAACAATTGAAAAGGTTTAAAATAGGATACCAACACTCGTAGAATCCTTGAGATTTTTGGGTGATACTAAAGCTGCATTGGGCTACAGGCCATTCCCCAACTACCTTTACGAGAATCAGAAAAAACAGCATCCATACTTATGAAACCCAACATCTTTGTATTTTCTATATTAAGTACTTTATCCCTTTTATCTTGCCAACAGGACGCACCGCCACCACCCAATATTCTCTTCATTCTAGCTGATGACTTGGGCTATCACGATTTGAGTGTTATGGGCAGCGAATATTACGAAACACCCAATATAGATCGCATTGCGCAGGAAGGCATGATTTTCACGCAAGGCTACGCGGCTTCCCGTGTGTGTAGTCCGTCCAGAGCAAGCATTATGTCAGGAAAATTCACGGTACGGCATGGCATCACAGACTGGATTGGGGCGAAAACGGGTGAGGCTTGGAGGGAAAAAGAACGTTTCAATAAATTGTTACCGCCAGAATACGTGCTAGCTTTGGATTCTAATTATTTGACAATGCCCGAAGCCTTGAAGCGCGTGGGATATAAGACCTTTTTTGCGGGTAAATGGCACATTGGAGCCGAAGGTAGCTATCCTGAAGATCACGGTTTTGATATCAATGTCGGTGGCTGGGAAAAAGGTTCGCCTATTGGTGGTTTTTTCTCACCTTGGAACAATCCAAAACTGGAAAATCAAGCAGCGGGAGAAAATCTATCTATGCGACTAGCAAAAGAAACATCCCAATTCATAGAAGCGCATCAAGATACCAGTTTTTTTGCTTTTTTATCTTTCTACGCCGTTCACGCGCCGCTTGAAACCACCAGAGAAAAATGGGCAAAATATCGAGACAAAGCAACAGCGATGGGAGTAGCAGAAAAAGGTTACGAAATGGGGCATTTTCTGCCCATTCGACAGAACCAAGATCACCCTATCTATGGCGGTTTGGTGGAAACTATGGATGATGCGGTTGGACAGGTTTTAAAAACGATAGACGAATTAGGACTAGCAGAAAACACCATTGTCATCTTTACTTCCGACAATGGAGGAGTTGCTGCAGGAGACGCTTTTGCGACTTCCAATGCACCACTCCGAGCAGGCAAGGGCTACCAATTTGAAGGTGGTATTCGAGAACCTTTTTTCATCAAAGTTCCGAAGATGGGTAATGGAAAACGCAATGAAACACCCGTCATCGGAACAGATTTTTACCCAACGCTTTTGGAACTGGTGGGAGCAGATTTACAACCGCAAGAGCATCAGGACGGACAAAGTTTAGTGCCGCTCTTGAAAGGAAAAACGCTCGTAGATCGTCCTTTGATCTGGCATTATCCACACTACGGTAATCAAGGCGGCGAACCTTCTTCTGTGTTGAGGGTAGGAGATTGGAAAGCGATTTATTATTATGAAGATGAAAGAATAGAATTGTATGATCTAGCTAACGATCTTTCCGAAGAGAAAAATCTAGCACAGGAACATGCAGAACGCGCTGCACAAATGAAGCAAGAGTTAATGAATGTTTTAGAAGAAATGGGTGCGCGTTTTCCAGCTAGAGATTCGTTATACGATGCTGGGTTGGAACAGCAATACCTAGAGCAAATAAGAACGGAACTATTGCCACGCCTGGAGGAACGACGCTTGCACTTCTTATCAAAAAATTTCAACCCTGAGAATGACTGGTGGGGAAGTGTAGTAACGGAAGATTGAGGGATGTTTGAAGTGTTGTATCTACTTTAATGTCTAAATTCTTAGAAGCTATTTTGATTTATTTTTTGAGAATTGTTATAGGTCATTTTTTTACCAATTGAGGCAGCAAAAACGGAGTTTAGCCATAGCTAAAACTTGTCTGCCTCTGGCTGATGAGTATTTTGCTAACGATGAGTGGTGAAAAAAGGGGCA
>JBCCRX010000299.1:0-8517 GCA_039201015.1 Bacteroidota bacterium
AGAGGAGGTTTGGAGGGCAGACAAAATATAAGATGTTGTAAAACAACATCTTATATTTTGTCTGCCCTCCAAGACCACCACGAGGCAGCGAGCGCTGCAAGCGCGATGCTGCCGAGTTTAATAGCTAGATTAATTTTGTCTGAGTACTTAAGTAGGTTTACCTAATTATTATAGGCAATAAACTTTTGTAAAGTGTTCATTATAAACAATTTAAACAAATCAACAGCTTAAACAAACAGGTGCAAGTACTTAACCCCACCTACTTGCTTATATTTGCACCGAAAAAACAAAACACAGATGAATCGTTTGCAAAAACTATTTGCGGAAAAAGACCAAAATATCCTCAATATCTATTTCACGGCAGGTTTTCCCAAACTGGAGGATACCGCTAGCATTATTCAATATTTGGCGGCAGCGGGAGCAGATTTGATAGAAGTCGGGATGCCTTATTCTGATCCTTTGGCGGATGGACCAACCATACAACAAAGTGGACAGAAAGCTATTGAAAACGGCATGACCCTCGAAGTCTTGTTTCAGCAAATCAAGCAAGTGAGGAGTACGACCGAGATTCCATTGGTCTTAATGGGCTATTTCAATCAAGTGATGCAATACGGTGAGCAGAGATTTATAAATGCTTGTGCGTCAGCGGGCATCGACGGCTTGATTTTACCAGATTTGCCAGTGCATGAATACGAAACTTTCTACAAGACTGCTATCGAAGCAGCCAATCTAAAAGTTAGTTTTTTGATTACGCCGCAAACGAGTGAAGCGCGGATTCAAAAAATAGATGACTTGAGTAGTAGCTTCATTTACATGGTGTCTAATGCTTCTATTACAGGAGCGAAAAAAGAGATTTCTGAACAGCAAATTGCCTATTTTGAGCGCATCAATCAAATGCAACTCAACAATCCACGTTTGATTGGTTTTGGCATCTCCAACTATGAAACTTTCTCTACTGCTTGTCGATACGCAAAAGGAGCAATTATTGGCAGTGCTTTTATCCGAATGCTAGAAAAGTCGGATGATATAGAGCAGGATATTCATCAATTTGTGAGAGACATTAGACAAACTGATGGAGGTAGATAAAATGCCAAATTACTGACCCGATAACAAATAAATCTTATGAATTTATCAACAATACAAGAGTACCTCACTTGGGAAAAGATAGCACCATTTGTCACCAATTTAGCGATTGCTATTTTTGTAATCCTTGCTGGGCTTTGGATCATCCGAAGACTAATTGCTATTCTACGCCAGTCGTTGAATCGATCGAATATTGGCGATGAGATCGTTCCTTTCATGGTCTCTATTGCCGATGCTGCCTTGAAAATATTGCTTGTATTCACCGTTGCGGGTATTGTCGGAATAGAAACTACTTCTTTTGTAGCGGTAGTGGGTGCGCTGGCTTTTGCGGTGGGGATGGCACTTCAGGGAAGTTTGAGCAACTTTGCAGCGGGCGTCATTGTCTTGCTGTTCCGACCATACAAAGTGGGCGATTGGATTGAGCTAGACGAGCGTTTTGGTCAAGTAGAGGAAATCCAAATTTTCAATACGCTAGTTGTCACACCAGGCAAAAAGACTTTGATTATTCCCAATGGAGAAGTGGTTGGAAATGTGGTAACAAATTATTCCAAAAAAGGGCACGTCCGCATAGAAATGGAAGTCGCGATGCCTTACGAAGAAAGCTATCCGAGGGTAGAGAAGATCATTCGAACATTGCTAGCTAAAATACCCAATATCATTCAAGAACCCGCGCCAGAAATTGGTATTATGCACTACGATACCCACTATATCGTCGTGGGTGTTCGACCCTTTATTCATCCCGATCACTACTGGTCGGTGCGCTTTGATGTATTGAAAAATATTAAAAAAGCTTTTCACGACAACAACATTAAAATGGCTTATTCGGAAGGTGTGGAATTGGGGAAGATTGGAGAGTGATTTATGCTCCATTCGGGATAAAAAAAGTACATTCAACAAGTATATTCATTTGCATAGATTTATCCCATGCGTAGTATATCCTATTCCTTAGGCGTGAGGCGCAATTACCAAAATCAGTAGAAATGAATTTGCACTTTTTACGCTGAATCAAGTATAATAGTCACGCAATGAACAAGCGACGAAAAATAATACATCATCTTTCCGAAGATACGATTAAGGAAGCAGCCATTTCCTGCTTGCAATCGCACTATGGTTTTCGTCCGAGTTTAATGGGGGATGATTTGCAGAAAAGTGTGTTGCGTAACTCCGAACTGGATGTAAAACTAGACGACGATATCATCATTGACGGCTATATCAGCTACAAGCAAAGAAATGGGGAGGAGTTCACAGCCGCTCTGGAAGCAAGTTCGCATGCCAAAAAAGAAGAAGTCCTTTACAAAATTCAAAAGACCTTGTTGCGCTGGGATAGTTTTGCCATTTTTTTGCCACTTTGTAGC
Source organism: Bacteroidota bacterium (assembly GCA_039201015.1). GTDB lineage: Bacteria > Bacteroidota > Bacteroidia > Chitinophagales > Saprospiraceae > JAAUTG01. The sequence goes on from JBCCRX010000299.1 coordinate 2,439, forward strand.
TTACTGTTCGCTTTTTTCTATTTTCGTAATGACTATTATCTAATCTCCACCATTGGTATCATTTTTTTGCTTTGCTATGTACTGATCAGCCTATTTCTAAGCAGTCTGTATCAATGGGGTTGTATGAATCTTTTTGAAGCCATTGATCGCTATCATTACATTTATGCGGTAGAGCAATTCAAACGCTATCATGCTGATGAACAGTGGATTGCAATAGGAGAAGATGTGTTCTTGGAAGAAGGTGCAGCAGAAGATGAGTACATTGAGGGCAGTCTCAGTCCTGAGTTTGTAGAGCTAAAAGATCAATGTGTTAAAAATGGTTTTGGCTTAATTGAAATAAAAGAAGATTTAAGACCAATCATTTTGGCGACGCCCTCACGTGAAGTAGTACTTAAAAATAGGAAGCGGTTTTCCATTAATGATTTTGCCAAGAAAAGAGTCAAAAATATCATTGAAAAAGCACCTTTTAAGCAACAAATGAAATCTGGCTATAAAAAAACGAAGTCAAAAGTAGCAGAAAGACTACCCATTAATATCAAGAACATAAGGCAAAGTACCAATCGTTTTCAGCGTACTTACTACGTACAAATGGGTATTTGTGTAATGTCACTTGTAGTGGTGGCAGCACTATATTGGAATAGTTCACTTGAAAAGCCTTACGAAACAACACCCGACATAGACGCCTACCGAGCAGCACTTGATGAACGGACTTATGGTCAGCAATTGAAAGAATTGGAGGTAGAAGATAGCCTAGATCAGTTACACATACAAGCTTTTCAAGATGTCAATTACGATTATTTGGAAACGCCTGCTGACCAGCCCTCTTACGAACTCAAGAAAAAAAAGAAAAGCACAAATCGCTACGTGGATGTAGATGATTTTGAGCCGATCGTGGCGCGTGTAGATACGCCCACCTTACCAGAGCGGCCCGTTGATACCCTTGTCATTTCGCCACAAACCGCTTTCTATTTTACCTCACAGGGAATTGTGATTGATAGCTTCACTTGCAATGCCATTTTGGAGTACAATCAAGAAAAGTACCTTGTTCAAGAAAGCATTCATCCAACAAAAAAGCGTGCTTTTCAGCAAATGGTAAACCTCGCCCAAAAAGGCATCAACGCCAATATATTTCATACCTATTGCATTGATTCCGTGCGAGATAGCTTTGTCCTTTTCCTAGATCCACCTTTCGATAGTTTGAATGTTGCGATCATTCAGGCGCGGCTTTCTGTCCAACAACTACAATTAAACGGTTTTCCTAGCACAGGTGTTAAAATTAAAGTAGTGGAATTGGATTCTAGTGCAGTGAGGTAGTGATTTGCTTGTCTAACTACTAAGTCAATAATCTTTTCTTCTAAACTCCTATCTTTGAACGATGAAATACTTACCCACAGGCAGACAAAATTTCAAGGAGATTATAGAGCAGAATTTGCTTTATGTGGACAAGACGCGTCAGATGTATGACTTGATTCGTAGAGGAAAGCTCTATTTTTTGTCTCGTCCACGCCGATTTGGTAAATCGCTCTTAGTATCAAAATTTCAATATCTTTTTAGCGGTCAAAAAGATTTATTCAAAGGACTATATATCCACGAGGAGACGGATTATGATTTTGATTCTTATCCTGTTTTGTATTTTAGTTTTGCCGCTTTCGGACACAAAGTCGATCAATTGACCTCTTTTTTGAATCGACAAGTGCTGGAACACGCAAATTATTTTGGTGTTGAAGTAGATAAGCCTACACTTTCCGAGAATTTTGAAGAATTAATTACGGGCATAGCTGAAAAAGGGAAACCCGTTGTATTATTGATAGATGAATACGATAAACCCATTACTGATTGGTTGAACCAAGAGGAAAAAGCTAAAGAAAATCAAAGTGTTCTCAAAAGTTTTTTTGCACCGCTCAAAAAATTAGAAGTTCAAGGACATTTGCACTTTTTATTCGTAACGGGCGTATCGAAATTCAGCAAAGTCAGTCTTTTTTCAGATTTGAATAATTTGACGGATCTGACGCTTCATCCGTGGAGTGACGATCTATTGGGAATTACGCAAGAAGAGCTAATCAGCAATTTCTCAGATTATATTAAAGCCGCCGTATCACATTTTCAACTGCCCAAAGCACAACTTTTACAAGATATTCAGTTTTGGTATAATGGCTATGCTTATAATCCTGCAATCAAACTGTACAATCCTTTTTCCCTCCTTAACTTTTTTCAAGCCATGCACTTTGGCAATTTTTGGTTTGCGACGGGAACGCCTACTTTCTTGGTGAATAGCATTCGGAATCAAGCCATCGTTCCTCAAACGTTAGAGAACATCAGTGTACCAGAAACTTTTTTTGATAAATACTCGCTGAAAGAGATTGATGCAATTGGATTATTATTCCAAACGGGTTATTTGACCATTAAAGCTAAAGAAACAAAGCGACATCGAACAAAGTACTTCTTGGGTTATCCAAATGAAGAAGTTCGCCTTTCTATGATTCATAATCTCACAGAAGCCTTCACTCATAAAAGAGCTTCTACGGTCGGAAATGCGCTGCTGAAAATAGAGGAAGGTTTGGAATCTGGAGATGTAGCCCTATTTGTAGAGCAAATCGAAATACTACTTTCTGATATATCTTATCATTTGCTGCCTAAGAAAAAAAGTGATCGGCGCAGCGAATTTGAGGTTTGGGAAGGCTATTTTCATACCATTATTTATTTGGTCACTTCTTTTTTGGGCTATCATGTGCAATCTGAAATTACGAAACACAGAGGCAGATTAGATTTGCTAGTACAGACGGACGATTACATCTATTTAATGGAATTCAAATTGGATGAAAAGATCGAAAATGCCATTGCTCAAATCAAAAATCGTCAATACGCTGCTGCTTATAAAAATACAGAAAAAAGAGTCTATCTAGTAGGTATCAGCTTTTCCAAGGAGGCGCGAAATGTGGAAGATTGGGAAGTAGAAATTTGGGAAAGATCGGTTTAGCTTTCCAAAGCCTGTATCATATTCCTTCTAAAATCCAATATATCAAAAAGCTGATTCAAACGTCCTTGCCACATCGGATGCGTAAGGACTTGCTGTGGCCAGTCATTTCGTATTTGGTCATAAGTTTCCAGGTTTGCGTGATACACCCATTTCACCAATCGAAGCCAATCCGACTGATCTAGATAAGTGCGTCCACTTGCCAGCGATGCTTGAAAATCTCGAATGCCTTGCGTGGCTTGTGCGATGCGATTCGGCGGAATTTCTGCTTTGCGATAAGGGCGATCTTTTAAGGAAATCCAGTAGGGATTTTTGTTCAGCAGCCACCAGCCATTTTCTTCCATTAAAGGTGCAATGTGATTCCAATTTTTCAGATTGGAGCGCACAATTTCCAAAGCCATCGGTAGCCATTCTGGTGGTAGGAACAATTGCCACGCCTGCGCATGCAGCGAAAATTCTGGAAGAGCCAATAAGCGTTTTTGTAAAATTTCTTGGAAATGCTGTAGAGAACGTGTGTTGATATATTTTACTGCATAAGGCGCACTTCTCGCTTCGGGCGGCAGTTGCCCTTTGAAATCTTCGATTGGTAATTTGACTTTTTGCAACTGTGCGTGGTAAGCAATGGCTTCTAGGAGGTTTTGCGTATCGGTATTTTTATCTGCATTTGCGCCCAATTTCGCCAATTCTGCTAGAATCTCCTTCGGAATGGGCGAACGATCAAGACCCAGTAAAGCAATTTTATTGAGTGTTTGCCAATTGCTCATGACTATTTTTAGGTACAAAAATTCTACTCCAAGCCCTTCAAACGCTCCTGTATTTCTTCTGGCGAAGGCAATAAGCCTTTGAAATTCTTGGGCAGATCATTGCTAAGCGTATAGGTAGAAACGCCAATGGGCTGTGTAGCTGTTTTTAGAGCATATTCTACAACGGTTGTATTTTTCTTTTTGCAGATAATGATCCCAATAGCATCATTTTCGTCGGGATGTTTTACTTGTTCATTTAATGCAGTCAAATAAAATTCCATTTTCCCTTTGTATTCTGGCTCAAACTCCCCGATTTTCAAATCTATCGCAATCAAAGAACGCAACTTTCGATGAAAAAGCAGTAAATCAATGGCGTATTCCTTACCACCAACCTTTATGCGATACTGATTTCCTAAGAATGCAAAATCACCACCCATTTCTATCAAAAAGGCTCTTATCTTACCAATAATTGCTTGTTCCAATTCGTACTCAGAATGTTCTTCGGACAGTTCTAAAAAATCGAAAGTGTATTCATCTTTCACGGTGAGCCTCGCCTGTTCACTCAAATGTGCAGGTAAGGTTTGATCAAAAGAAGTTTGATTGAGTAAGTATTTCTCGTAAGATTGATTTTCAATTTGATGAATCAATACGCGTTTTGTCCAACCATATTTTTTGGTCATTCGCAGATAAAATTCACGTTGTAGGGCATCTTTGCACTTTTGAAATATTACAATATTATGCGACCAAGCAATTTCTCGCACCAGTGGTGCGAGATTTTCCATTTGGTGATATTGCAAATAAAAAGTCCGCATACGCCAAAGGTTTGTTGCAGAAAAACCTTTAGCATTAGGCAAATCTTCGTTTAGTGCTTGGGCTAGCTCCTCCACCACTGACTTTCCCCAGCCATAGCGTTCTTGACGTTCCACGATCATTGCACCAATCTTCCAATAGAGCTGAATCAACTCTTGATTGACTGCCTGCAAAGCTTCTAGGCGAGCAGTTTGTACCGCATTTTTTATGTCTGTGACCAAATCTTGAAATTCAGGTTGAGAATTTTGATTTCAGTGGATGCCTCTGGACAGAAATAAGATTGTTCTTAATGATTTTTTCTAGGGTAGCAAATTGAAAATCAATAAATCGATGTTTGAAGTTTCCTAACTTCAAACCTGTATTCACTCGTTTCCAAACGAGTTTAACGAATTAATTTTATTAGAAATCAATTTGCGGCAGTACTAAAAATCATTAAGAACAATCTTATTTCTGTTCAAAAGATAAAGAATATGAATCTAATTTTTCAGACGTTACCTACTCCTCAATATCAAACCGATACTGTATGGTTTCAAAAATGTTATAACCATTAGCAGGATCGACATTTTTGAGCATAATATCCACATTGATCGTTTCTGCTTCGGCTTTGTCTTTGCTGTCAAATACGACAGAAATTTCCCCCGTTTCGCCTGGCTCGACGGGCAGTCTTGGATAGTCCACTTCCGTACAATCGCAATGGTCAACAAAATCAATCTCCAAAGTTGTGTCGCCTACATTCGTAAACTCATAAACGTGAGCCCGTTTCTCGCCCTTTTTGACCGTTCCAAATTCGATGACGCGCTCTTTGAAGTGCATGATCGGTAGCCCTTTCAAGTCTTTCTTGCCATAGAGCGAAGACAGCCGATGTGGTTGGATCATGTTTTGGGCAGTTTTACGGACAGGTGGTGGTGGATTGATTGCTCTTGGTCCACCTGCTTTGTTGGTAGGATTTCTACGCAGGCGCGTGCGTTTGACTTGAATGCTAGTCGGTCCTTCCAATATCTGAAACTCCGTACGCCGATTCAACTGGTGCGCCGCTTCTTTTTCTTCTTCGGTCTCCAATGAATCAATATAGCTTTCTGTCAAAACGTCGCCGACCTTCAAGAATGGATTCTCTTGAGCATTCCGTGCTGTCACTATTTTTGGAACAGTTTCACCGTAGCCTTTTGCTTCCATTCTGGCGCGCGCAATGCCATTTCTGATCAGCCAACGTCTAGTAGCTTCCGCACGACCTTGAGAAAGGTTTTCATTATACTCATTGTTACCACGTACATCTGTATGCGCTCTGAGTTCAATTCTCATTTCAGGATAGGTAGTCATTAGTTCTTTGATAAGCTCCAAATCTTTTTCAGCACCATCTACGAATTTAACTTGCTCAAATATAAAATAGACATTACTCAGCTCAATTGGCTCGTCGCTATAAATGGTATCAAATTCAGGTTCTGGTGGCGGCGGTGGTGGCATCTTTTTTAAATAAAAACGATGCTCAAAAGATTTTGACTCTACTAAATCTGCCGTCGTGATTTCCGTAGAATCAGGGAAGTATGCTGGATGA
>JBCCRX010000300.1:0-8463 GCA_039201015.1 Bacteroidota bacterium
ATCAAAAATCTCTAATTTTTGATGCTTTTCACCCTTAAAATCCCTTAAGCAGAAAGTTTTTCTCATCAGAAAAGAAACTTTCTGCGAATTTTGGAAACGGAATCCATACTTAAATGTCGATCTAATTTTTTGAACGTTACTAATACACTTATGGCACAGTACAGTCCATTTTGCACAAGTAAGAATTGATGTTCGAAAACGTGAAATTGTAAAACGTTCTCTTGTGAGCAAATAAAATTTAACTTAGAAAATGATAGATACAATAAGAACTGAGATTGATGAAATCTTATCCAGAATTCCTGATGAAAGTTTAAAACCAATTCTGAATTACCTAAAAGAATTGGAAAAAGCAGATAAAGATCATGCTGATTCTGAGAATATTATCAACAAAATATTCAAAGAAGATGAAAATCTACTTAGACGATTGGCGCAATGATAACACTTGAAAAAGTTCTGACTATTCACAGCTTAGCTTTGGATAAGTTTGGTGGTAGTGAAGGCGTCAGAGATATGAATTTATTGGATTCTGCTATAAAAAGACCTTTTGCGACTTTCGATGGACAAGAGTTATATCCTAAAGCTACTGATAAGGCAGCAGCAATTATCGAGAGTATTGTTAAAAATCATCCTTTTTCAGATGGTAATAAACGTACTGGTTATATTTTGATGCGCTTTATTCTACTTAAGGCTGGAATAGATGTAGAAGCGACTGAAGATGAGAAATACGATTTTGTAATCAGGATTGCCGAAAGCAAAATGGCTTTTGAAGAAATAAAACTTTGGATAGAAGACCGACTAGAAAAAAATAAAAAAACATCATATCAATGAAACTGACACTGAAAGTTTGGAGACAAGGAGGAGAATATCGGAAGGGAAAGTTTGTGGACTATAAACTGGATAATATTTCGGAGGACATGTCTTTTTTGGAAATGCTGGACGTATTGAACGAACAACTGCTCCAAAAGAAACAAACGCCTGTAGCATTTGAACATGATTGTCGAGAAGGAATTTGCGGTACTTGTAGCATGGTCATTGACGGACACCCGCACGGACCACAAATGGGTACAACAACCTGTCAGCTGCACATGCGTTCGTTTAAAGACGGTGACACTATTTACATTGAGCCATTTCGTGCACGTTCTTTTCCAGTCATTCGCGACTTGGTCGTCAATAGAGACTCCTTCGATCGCATTATTCAGGCAGGCGGCTACGTATCTGTGAATACAGGACAGGCACAAGACGCCAATGCCATTCCCATTGAAAAAGAACAGGCGTCGGCGGCTTTTGATTCAGCGGCTTGTATCGGTTGTGGGGCTTGTGTCGCGGCTTGCCCAAATGCTTCCGCTATGCTGTTTGTTTCCGCCAAAGTCTCTCACTTAGCGATGTTGCCGCAGGGAAAAGTGGAAGCCAAAAAACGCGCACAAGCCATGGTGGCACAAATGGATGAAGAAGGCTTTGGACAATGTTCTAACATCACGGCTTGCGAAGCGGAATGTCCTAAAGGTATTTCTGTCACCAATATCGCTCGCTTAAATCGAGAGTATCTGGGTTCTGTCTTTGGCTCTAGTAAGGTTGTTGCTTAAACTGCATTAATATTTTGAAAACGAAATGAAAAATAAATTTTTCATTTCGTTTTCAAAAGAACTCTACGGACAAAAATGAATTTGCTCTTGATGATTTTTGGAAAAAATCATCAAGAGCAAATTCATTTTTGTCCAAAGAATTCCCCAGAAGGAAAATTTTTACGCAGTAAAAATTTTCCTTCTGTATTGGGAATTAGTATCTGAGTTCATAAAAACTGAAAAGCGATAGACGTGCAAACAATAGACATTAAAACCACTCAAAACGTAGCTATAGAATACGAATTGGCTTCTTTGCGCGATCGCTTCTTTGCAACTGTCATTGATCTATTGATTGTGAGAGGAGCGTACTATGGCTTTCTTTTTCTTCTCGGAAGCGCAACAAGGGGTAATATATTCGATCAAAATGGCATTCTCCTGTACGTCATCTTTCTCTTAGTGCCGATCGCACTTTTTCTAATCTATCAGTTTTGCTCCGAATTATTTGCAGATGGGCAGTCTTTCGGAAAAAAGGCAATGAAGATAAAAGTGGTCAAAGTAGATGGTTCTGAAAGCAGCTTAGGCGACCATCTCATTCGAGCGATCTTTTATTTAGTGGACTTGACGCTTTCTGCGGGTATAGTTGGTGCCATTGCCATTCTTTCCTCTAGCCAACGCCAACGCATGGGCGATTATGCTGCCAATACCGCAGTGGTTCGCTTACGCAGCAGCATTCGTTTTGAATTGGAAGATATTTTGAATATTGATTCTATAGAAGCCTACGAACCGAGCTATCCTCAAGTGCGACAGCTCAGCGAGCAAGATATGCTACTCATCAAAAATAGCATTGCACGCTACCAAACGCATCGCAACGAAGCCCACCGAGCAGTGATTTTACAGTTGACCGCACGTCTAGAAAAAATTCTAGATATTGCCGAAAGTCCCAATCCTAAGATCGATTTTTTGAAGACTTTGATCCGAGATTATATTGTGCTGACGCGCTAAGTAGAAAGCTAAAACTGCGTTTTTTGGGACGAAAATGCAATCTCACAGCTTCATAAATTTTAACTGCTCAACACTACCTTCCGTTTGTAATAGTAGGAAAGACCAATTGAATTCAAACCATATTATCCAAATACTCTTGAAAACGACTTTTTTGTTGATCAAATAAAGCTTGATATTCCGCTTCGATAATCTGCCCATCTTTAAAAAATTGATAAAAAGAGGGCAATTGAAAATCTGCAATGATATTAGCACCAAAATGAGGAAACATTTCTTTTGATACTTTCAATACATTGCTCATTGCCCGTCTGCTTGTACTGGTGGATAGTAAAAACATAGGTTTACCACCCCATATCTGCATTGGTTGCTCCATCGGTATTCTCGACAACCAATCCCAAAGATTTTTAAAAACAGAGGTATGTAAGCCATTGTGCTCTGCCAAGGATAGTACAATAGCATCACAGGTTTGAATCAGTTGGTAAAAACGCATCACATTTTCGTCTATGCCCTGTTCTTTTTGTAAATCTATGGAGTATAACGGAGCAGTGTAGTCGTTTAAGTCGGCTATCATCACTTCCACATTTTCGAGTTGACGAGCAGCATAAGTAGCGAAGGTTTTATTAATAGATGACTTGCTATTACTTGCGCCGAATGCTAATATTTTTTTCATTGTTCCTTGTTTTTAGTTCAGACGAATAACTGATTGATTTCTTCAGGAGTAATCTCGAACTTCATCGGTCGGATTTTTCCTTCGCTAATAAATATGCCACTTGCCTCGTACTTTGCTTCAAATGCAGCGTCGTATAAACTTTTTGCTCCACGTTCTGGTGACTGGAAAAATAAATTCCGAATCGGTTTCAGCCAAAAAGGCATTCCTTTTCCAGCAGTCATTTTGGTCTTGATTGCTCCTGGATTCACACTAACAAAGCGTATGTTTTTCCATTCTTTGCTTAAATGGTTCATCAACAGTACCATGATAAGTTTTGAATCCATATAAGAACCCAGCAGCTTGGTGAATTTTTCGGGCTTTTTAAAAGCTGGAATATTGATTGATTTTTTATTATTCAATCCACCAGTTGCAGTATTGACCACAAATGGATCTTCTCCCTTTTCCAAAAGCGGTAGGAGTGCTTTTGTTAATAAATAAGGACTAATACCATTGACTTCCAATTGGAGTTCGTTTCCATAATCCGAGAAGTATAATTTATCAAGTAGTAAACCTGCATTATTAAATAATCCATCTATCTTCTTCCAACTAGATTCGATTTGGAGACCTACTTGCTCTATTTCATTACGCTTGCTTAAATCCGCCACGAAAATATCTATTGCACTTTCTTTTGGAAATAGTTTTTGACTTTCTTTTTTTCTTGACTCGCTCCGAACAATTAGTCCAATTTTATGTCCTTCGGCAAGTAGTTTTTTGGTAAGCTCCAATCCCATTCCTGTATGACCACCTGTGATTATGTAATTCATAATATTAAATATTATCTTGAGTAATTGTAATTAGAATTCTTTCTATCGCTCCTTCTTGCTTATTTTTCAAACTCCCAATTTCATGGTCAAATAATCCATTTAGATTGTTGCCACAAGGGTCTTCCAAACGACCATGAACGTATAGAACATAACTACCTACTGACCATTTTTTAGTCGGTATAAAACGCCATGCTGTTTCTTGTTTAGTAATTTCAACTTTACCACCAACAGGACGATTGTGCTCATCGGTCAGCTTCAATCTTTGCCGCAAGGAAAGCCTATCGAGCATGGCTGGAAACTTCATAGTCAAAGGCGAATGGCTATTGGCTTTTGGAATTTTCATTTCCCACAGCATTGTATTTGGTGGAAGTCTATCTTCTTCAGTTACATAGAATGATTTGGTGTAAACCTCTTTAAGTTTATTGCCCTCCACATCTTCTAGTTGTCCAATGACCAATTTATAATTTCTGTCAACTTGTAACGATCGCCCCTTTTCTTCATTTACCATCAATCCTGTTTTAACTCTAGCAGGGTCAAAAATTAGAGTTAGTTGCCGTTGTTCACTATCCCACAGTTCATACACATTATTAAAAATAGCCCCTACTACTTCTTGACCATTTTCATCTGTCAGTTTTATTTGCTCCAAATTGCCAATAGGCTTCATAGACTTAGAAAAATGGACATACATTCGTAGTAAATTCTCAGGAAGCGTATCTGATGATGGATAAATAGCAGATACAATAGGTGCTTCCACTTGCTTTTCAATGGATGTTGAACAAGCACTGAAAATGGTAGCTCCAATGAAAAGCAGCCATATCCATCGTTTACTGTTTTTCATGGCGAAAAAGAATTATTGGAACTAAAGACCAAATGACTAACAAGATGAAATATACGATTTCAGGAAATAGCTTAAACCAATTCGCCATCAATAGCCCTGCCACCATAATGACATGTGCCAGAAATGCCCACACCATACCAGCTATAACTTGTTTCTTGGAAACAGCAGAAGAGGATAAAACCTGACGAACAAATAAGAAATAGAGGGGAACAAAAATCACAATAGAGGTAAGAAGTCCAGGATTATAGTTCAAATTGACAATAGCTGCTAAAATATGGACAATCCCATTTACAACAATGATACTCGCCATCGCTATTGCTGGGAAAAGGTGCTTTGGGCTTTTCCAAATTGCCATTGCACCAACCAACCAAACTAGAGCAGTATTGATCACAAAGATACTTTCTTTAGTCAAGGGTCGTAACGATGACTCTGGAGCACCCAACGCGCTCAAAATGAAGTTATTATTGAAATCATAGAAAGCGTAGTAGTTTCCAAATAGGTCTATCCAATGTTCTTCATACTGATGTATGATATAAGCGATTAACATTAAGATACTTACAAATCGGTAATCCGTAAATAGTCGTTTTGAAGTGGTCTTTTGGGGGAAGGAAAAAGCACCAATTAAAAGAAAAGGAATCGCATAAGTCCCTATTTTCATCCAGTTGTTCAACAGGAAATCGTATTGTCCTAAAGGCAACCATAACATGGCGAACAATAGTAGAATACTTCCAAAAAGAAGTTGTGACGTATTCATTTTAAACTTGATCGAGTTATTTTTTGTGGACAATCAACTATACAATTGACCGTCCAAATAGCTATTGTTAAACTGATGTTACGCAAGTAACATCTTGATTCGTACTCTTTGTAAAATGTACAAAGCAAATGATACCCGACGATTTGTGAACAAGTAGTCCTTTGTATTACTAGTATTATTTGTAATTGTCTGTTTACGTAACATTAGTTATTAACTACAACTTTATTTAATTCCTACCCATTTTTTCAGAAGTCAACTCAGGATAACCTTCCATTTGTTTGACCATATCGTGATATTGCTTCCTCCCTTGCCCCATTTTGTTTTCAGGGTAGCGGTAATCAGGAAAGTCATACTCCGAAATGAAATCGCTCAATCTCAAAAAACTACCCGTCAATTCAGAAACTAAATCAATATCACCGGTCTCTATATTTCGTCTTACGATCCCTAGCATTTGCGGATTTTGTACGTCTATGTGCATTACATTCGCTGTTGGAATTTCATTCATTCCTTCCAGACCTGATGCGAACATGGCTTGCTGACCCGCCATTCCATCTCCCTTAGCTCCTGCTACTACCGATGCAAAAGGAATCATTGTTCCGCCTCGGTTTTTGTTGGTTACTACCAAGTTTTTGGTCATTGAACCATCAAAGCCTTGTGTATTCACGACCAACATATCAATTGGGGTATTGCCATATCCTAATTCAGCAATGGTTTTTCCTTTGATAGATGCACCCGCTTTAATTTCTGAGGTTGGTATAGTGACCAAGGGAGTACAAGTATAACTAGCCAATAGAGTAGATTGTCCGTCGATTTCATCAAACAACATAGTGCGGATGGGAGCACGAGTTTCATTTTGGGTATGTACAGCATGATAAACTTCTATGCTGTTGACAGACTCTTGTACCTCCTCGAAAGGGTATTTAATTTTTCTAAGCGTTGAGGCGAATTCGCTATTGGTTAAGCCCGCCACATATACGTATCCATCGTGGTAATCCAGATCTGTAATGGTCAATGCACTTGCGGGCGTTTTCTTCCAGAATAATAAGTCAGAGGAAGCAGGATTTTTGATGGAGGTGTTGGTACTATTTGATTCGTTCACTTCCAAAAATCGAATATCCTTTGTTGCGGGATGTACAATTGCAATGACCGATTTTGCATCTGGCTGATACCCCATTCTTACCGCCACATAAGCCTCTTGACTTACAGGGTGTATTTTCATATCGTGAACGATTACATCTCTTGCTGCAATGCCTATTTTCTTTGCTACTGCAATATCAAAACCTTCTAAATTGAACGGAACGGGGTCTTTTAACGCTGCCGCTTCCGTTTTTACGGCATGTATCTTGGCGGCTTTGCTATCGCCAATAAATAGTACATTATCTGGGCCAAAAGCTAGGACAGTAGCACCGTCTAGCTCCATATTTTCAAGGCTTGTAGTCGCTTTAGATATTGCAGCTTTGACAGTTTCGTTTTTGCCTGCTGGCTGATTACAAGCTACTACTAAAAGTAAGATAAGTGTAATCGAAAAAAATTGGAATAATTTCATGTGTAAGATATTTGATGTTCAAAAAAATTAAAACATTAGTGTACCCGTAGAGGCAAATTGAAAAATGGGCTTTGATGCACCTGATGCTTCGATATAGTCGGCTGGAATGAAATAAGAACTTCGGATATCGAAGGATAGATGACGACTATGGGTGTATTGTAGGAAGAGACCAAGTACGTCACCAATATGTCGCTCCGATAAGCCGTTTACCATTCTGGTTTGAATGCGGGGTGGGGAGTAAAACCCATCTGATTTATTCGCTCTGTAGAAAAAAGCATACTCCAAATTAATCAGCCATTTTTTACTCGGAAACAAAAGCAGGGAAGGGTGAAAACTTAATAAATTGACGGGGGTATTCACCGCAGCTAAGCTATAAGTGGCAGGGTTGACAAACATAGGATTGAAGCTGTTCAAATTGCCATCTCCTGCTTCGCTATCGCCTGAAGACCAATCCAATTTTAAGCCCGCTGTAGGGCGCCATTTTTCAAAACTAATAATATATTTCCAGTTGGTTTCAAAATTGAATGCACTGATATTATTATCTGCCAAGTCTCCAAATTGATAAATAAACTCGGTATTATACTGGAATTTTTGATTGATAGAACCAAAGCTTCTTAGCCCAATACTGTGGCGTATTTCCTCACCTGCCACATCGCTGTACGCTGAAAAATCAGATTGAAACCCTAAATAGTAAAGTTCTAGTGTATGGTTTACTGCACTACTTTTGCGAACTTGAAATTGATTGTGGATGCCCCATAGTCTTGAGTTAGCAGCCCCTTCTTCGAATAAGGTAAAGCTATTGTCGAAAGCCCCAAAATTGATTTCAGCTTCCTTGCCATAAAAGGCATCAATCGTAAGTTTTTCTTTACCGAAAGTGATGCTCCCCATATCAAAAGCCCGCCGCACATTTGGTCCTATCCTCAAATCCACTAATCGCCCAATACCCAACTTCATTTCCTGCCGACCAAAGCGTGCTGTGAATTGATTGCTACCATAAGTCTTGAACTCTATAAAAGCTTGATGAACATCGAGTTCGTCTGTTTGCAAAAATTCTTTATCACCAGATTTATAGCCATGCTGGAGTTCTCCAAAGAATCGAATGTTTTTGCCGACCTGTACATCAGCGTGTAAGGCTAAACGCTGGGTATAGTAATTTTGGTCGTTATCAGCGATCCAGCGATTATTTGTGAAATGTTCAAATCTAGGTCGGAAAGAGCCTCCAATGCTAAAATAAGAGCTCCGAGTCTTATTGAAAGCAATGTACTTAATGGCATTCAGCCAAACTAGATCA
>JBCCRX010000301.1:0-8454 GCA_039201015.1 Bacteroidota bacterium
TTACGCCTTAGGCGAACAGGTTTTGCGCTACTTTTCGTTAGAAAAAGTCTTATGTCCGCCTAAGGCGGATTGCGATTTTTCTGCCTCCATTAGCACAAAAATATCTTGTCAAGAACCTCAGTTTATTCATCCCGCGTTCCTAATATTATTTTTGTCCACAAAGCCTACTGAAATCAACGATATGGCAAAGCTTATAGAATTGAATTTAGAGACAAATACTACACTGATTGTAGATTATCTTTCAGCAATAGAAATACTGAAAACCCCACCTACTTCGGTAGCGATAGAAAAACCAGGGGAAGGCAATATGAATGCAGTCTTGCGCTTCAAATACGACAAACAATCGCTTATCTTGAAGCAATCCAAAAGTTTCGTGAATAAATTTCCTTCCATTCCAGCCCCACGAGAGCGCATCCATACCGAGGCTCAGTTCTATCAGTACGCAGGACAGATTTCGGGACTTAGTGAAAAGATGCCGAATTTAAGATATTTTGACCCGCAGCAACACATCATCATTCTAGAGGATTTGGGTGAAGGAAGTGATTTTTCTTATTTGTATCAGCCCTTACAAACGCTATCCGATGGAGATATAAAAGATTTGCTTGTCTATCTTGCCAGCTTACATGGGCAGATTTGGAGCGAGGAAGCCCTTCAAGCTTTTCCTAATAATTTAGCATTGAGAAAGCTCAATCATCAGCACATCTTTTTCTTACCCTTTCAAGCTGATAATGGTTTTGACCTAGATTCCATTCAAGCAGGTTTGGCGGCACTGGCACAGTCCTACATCGCAGACGAAGAATTAAAAGCAGAGATAGAGCAACTGGGTGAAAAATACCTATCCCAAGCTCATCAACTCTTGCACGGCGACTACTACCCAGGCAGTTGGATACGCAGCACAAAAGGACTTAAAATCATTGATCCCGAATTTGCTTTTATGGGACATACCGAATTTGAGCTAGGAGTATTGATTGCACATCTTTTGCTTAGTGGACACCAAGCGAATTGGATCGAAAGCAAACTAGATGCACATTATCCTTTGCTGTATGATGAAAAAGAAAGCAGACAATATGCAGGTGTAGAGATCATGCGTCGCTTAATCGGTATTGCGCAATTACCGCTGCAAATGGAGCTAGAGGAAAAAGCAGCGATGCTGCGTTTGGCGCGTAAAATGGTGCTTGCTGATAATTAATAAAACTAGGTCTTTGACAATTTTTGCAAAATGTGAGTACTAGACTTTTGAAGTTTCAGAATCAAAAGTGTTGAACACAGCATCTTCCAGTTTAAACTTCAAAAGTCTTCCCTAATGAAATTAAGAAGCGGTCGTTTCCTACGCCCTTTTCCTTTCAATTGTTCAGTTATATAAACAGAACGCAAAAATTATCAAAGCATCAAAAAATCTTTCCAAAATGCGTGTATTCATCACAGCAATTAGCAGTCTTTTATTACTAGCAGCTTGTCAGCCCGCACCGCCGTCTAGTCAGTCGGTATCTTTGCCTTTGGAAGAAAGTGCTTCCCTCCAAAAGAGTAGCAATTTTCAAATAGATAAAGTAACTTATCAAGATAAGATTCTAGGTGCGCTGGTGGGTTCTGCCATTGGCGATGCGATGGGCTCACCCGTAGAAATGTGGACGGCAGCGGCAATTAGGGATCGTCATGGTTTCATCGACCAACTGATTCCCAATACTCGGCTAGCAGGCGCAGAAGGTCCTTGGCAAACCAATATGATCGCAGGAACAGGAACAGACGATACGCGCTGGAAGCAAATGATGACCTATTATTTTTTGAGTTTGAAAGTGGGAGAATCACCTAATGATTTCGGTTTTGCTAATTTTATTGTGGCGCAATACGAGCAAATGAAGCAAAAAATATTGGCAGCAGATGGTTTGCATCCCGATCGTTTGGAAGCCAGCACACGCTACTTGCAATGGATGCAAGAATGGGTGAAAGTGGCAGAAGCTTATCGCTCCAAAGATATCCAACAATACGCACAAACACTACCCAAATTTTATGGTGGTGAAATGTCTTGCGCAGGCATGTTGTACGCGCCTTTGTTGGGTATTTTGTATCCTGCCGCACCGAAGCAAGCTTACCAAATTGCTTGGGAATTGAGCCTTTTTGACATCGGATACGCTAAAGATTTGACGGCAATGACGGCTGCCCTTTCTGCTGCTGCCTTTACTGATTCGTCAGCGGAAGACTTATTGTCCTTGCATTATCAAGTTGATGAAAAGTCCTTTGCGGATAGTCGCTTGATTGGTCGAATCGCAAATGTTATTTACGAAAACGCGCTTCGGGATAGTAGAGCAGCAAAGCAAATACAAAATATCGAAATAGATGAAGTAAACATTGCTGTACCCAATTATTTTGCAGGCGATAGTTTACGGTATCAACAGATGCTTTTGCTTTTTGATAATTTGAATGGACAACTCAAAGACATTCCTTTTCATGCGCATGAAGTTTATGCAATTACTTTGTATGCACTGCTGTATGCGGAAGGGGACTTTATGGATGCCATGTGTTTTGTCACTAATTTTGGGAGAGACAATGATACGGTCGCAGCGGTGGTCGGAACGGTTTTAGGCATTCAAAATGGTTATGCACAGCTACCTGAGGACATCGCTAAACAAGTAGTGGAAGCGAACAAAGAAGTGCTTGGTATTGATTTGGTAGAGCTATCAAAATTATTGAGTGAGCGTTTTTATGAGGAGAATTGATCTCTGTAGCCTTTTTGTTATCCAGTAACTTCCTGTTACTGGATAACTTTTACAAAATTTGATTCGAATTGATCCAGCAATAGTAAATTGCTGGATAATATACAAAGATTCATTCCTCTAAATTTTTACTCTGCGAATCTCTCCATTTTCTTCTAAAACGACGAAAGCAGAACTGAAACCAGCCGATTTTGCGCGCTGCATGGCGATTTTCGCTTCTTGCGCTGTAGCAAATCCACTCAACAGCATAACCGTAAATTGTCCTTTTTGCATTTGTTCGACGTAGCCCAAATCTCTGACTTTAGACTCGTCGAAATATTGAGGATTGCGATAAGCGGCAAGCTGTACTTTGTAGCCACTCAAATTTCCAGTGGACGAAGTATTGTCATTGGGCATGCCGCCTCTGTTCACTTCATCTGGCGTAGCAATGTAATCACCTTCGTCCAACAGTACTTTGTCCGATACGTCTAGCGTCTTTTCTTTCACAATAAAAGCATCTCGATAGCCTTCTGTCCTGATCTTTCTGAGGGTTGTACTAGCATCTGCCTTATCCAAGAATACCCCTACCCGAATTCGGTACATATTTCCAATGTTCATGAAATAGACATTTCCATGCACATTTAATGCAGTGTAGTTGTTCAAATTGGGTTTATCCGTAGCAGCTACTTGTACGGCGTAGCTTTCAGTAGGAAGATCATTGATATTGATGGCGCGATCATTACTCGTGTTGCCTGCCGTCACTCGATTGTCCTGAATAGGCGTCGTGCTGTTCACCCTTCTCATCGAAATGCCACCTAAAATAGAGCGATCTCGACCATCTCTGGTAGCAACGTTAATGTTCAGGTCAGAATAGCCCATTTTTGATAGCCGAATCGTATAATTTTGTCCTTGCATCAATGCCAACTGGTATTCTCCATTTTGATCGGTGTAGGCATTGGAGATTTGTCCCGTTCGTTGATTGGTGGCTTCTATACGCACATCGGACATCGGAATGCGCGTATCTACATCCGACACCAATCCTCTATACGATTCGCCTTCTCTCCTCAATACAACTTCATAATTTTTGTTGTTTTGTACACTCAGCGCAGAAAGTTGCAAAGAAGAACTGCTGTAGCCAGACTTACGAATAATCACTCGGCAATTCAATTCGTCGTCTGCTTTAAAGTTGAACAAGCCATTTACATCCGTTTCAAACATCCCCCTTCGGCAATCTGAAAAATCCACCACAGCTTGTGCCACGGGACGATTATCACTTGCATTGATGACTTTTAAAGTAATTTCATTGCTTTGGCGACTGATTTTGAAAATATCTTCGCCGCCCGTGCTTCCTTCTCTATTGCTCGCGAAATAACCTTCGTTGCGAATACCGTCAAAAATAAAACCGTAATCATCTCTAGCGGAATTGATGCCCATACCCATGTTGCGTGCCAATCCCCATTGCTGATTGTTACCTTCTGAACGAAAGATATCGTAACCGCCATAGCCGTTGTGCCAATTGGAAGAAAAATACAAAGTACGTCCATCGAAATAAGGTGTAATTTCGTCGCCAGCTGTGTTGATGTTCGGTCCTAGATTTTCGGGAGTGGACCAACTGCCACCCGTTCGGTAAGAAACATAGATGTCAAAACCACCCAATCCACCAGGTCGGTCAGAAGCGAAATACATAGAATTACCATCGCCTGTGATGTGCGCAAAACCCGTAGAAAAATTGGAACTGTTCCAAGGAAATTCTTCTTCTTCGCGCCAATTGCCATCAAAGCCAGCTTCCGATGTATAAAGGTCTAATTTCATGCCGCTAGAAGAAATATGACGCGTGCCATCTATGAAATTATTATGAGTGATGACAACGGTTCTGCCATCTGCGGTGTAAGAAACAGGCCCGACGCTGTATCTATTGCTAGTACTGGGGTGTAGTAATTTGACGGGTTCTAACGTACCTGATTGTGGACGATATTCTGCCAAAAGCAATTGATTTTTTGCTTTACCTGCCCAATTCTCACTCTCCTTTCCCACATCCGTTCTAGCAGAAGAATACACTAGTTGGTTGTTTCTGAAAAAAGCAGGACTGAAATCGGAAGCTGCCGTATTGAGTCCTTTCACTGGATCAATTGCAAATTTGGAGCGAACTCGCATATTTCGATTGGCAAAAACCGCCATTTCGTAGAAATGATTGCCTAAATCAGGATCAATTTGAGCATAGCGACGAAATTCTCTTCCTGCCTGTTCATAACGTCCCAACCCCATCAACGACTTTCCATAGTTCAGATAGTGCTTCGGATCAATCCGTTGTGGAGCAGAAAAGGCACGCTCGTACCATTCCACGGCTTCTTGCATACTGTTGATATGGCGATAGCAATCCGCTAGATTCGCCATTGCTTCTCCACTGGAAGGATTCTGGTTGATGTATTTTAAATACGAATAAATTGCGAGATTGAATGCTTTTAGCTCGTATTGCTTATTGGCTTTTCGCTGGGCGGTAGCAGTACTGATTCCTAGACTGAGTACAATCGCAGTCAGCACCAATTTGATGATTACCTTCATGGACATAGGATTTTTTTTAAAGTGAAAACGGTTCATTATCTTAGTAGATCGTTTATGCAGTGGGCATTTTATATAACACACAAAAGTAGGGATAAGTATTCAGAAACTCTGATTCCTGCCTTAGTTACATCGTAAACTAAATAACTTCGTCTTTTGGCGGTCTCTTTTGAAATCTATCTGTGTTATTTTTTTGCAGGAATAACTTGTTATGCCAGAAAAAAATGCCTTGATATATTCCAAAATTGCCTCGGTCAAAAAAGCGAATAAATTTAATTTACGGTGTACTTAGTACACTGTAAACTAAGTTTCTTTGCATTTTAACAGGGGAGTTTGAGGGAGAAAAAAGGGTTTTATAAAAACTCTTTTTTCTCCCTCACCCCTTGTTCGCCGCCGTCGAAGACGGCGGCAGATATGTTTTTTGAAGCTCGAAATTAAAACAAACTTAATTTACGGTGTACTTACGTTTGAGTTCGATAACAAATTTACATCTACAGAGTGTCGGGCTCCTGTCGTGAGCATATATTTACTACAACCTATTTGCTTAAGCTGAAAGCCAAACAATGTAAATTTAGTCATTTCACGCTACTTAAATGATAAAAAATTTGAATTTATTATCTCCAAAGAGACAATGTTTAGCAAACTGTCAGAGCTTTTGAATGATTGGTCGTGTTAGAGCGGTAAATGGTGATAAATAGTTTTGCAAATAGAAGCCACTTATTGCTTTTTCATATAATTTCCAAAATAGAAATTGGTCCAGTAGGTAGCTCTTTTGTATGCCCACTTTAATTTGGTGCGATGCCAAAAACCCGATAGCCCATTTTTTTTCTGAATAGATTGTCGGTAAGCTGCGTGATTTTCGGGTTGCTCGCTGCTGTTGTATTTTTGGTTGAGTGCCACTAAAGCAGCTTCTTGATCCCCTTTTGCATTGATTTTTTTCCAAAAAGACTTGAAATCTTCGTTCATACTTTCCAAGTGCATTTCCATTTTATGCGTTTTGTCCTTCAAGAAAAAAGTGATATTAGCATTGGCAGTATCGTAGTAATCAGCACTAATTTGCAAGCGTTCTAAATCAGATATTTGGTTGCCTCTTCGGATTAAGATATGCTCTCCAAAGCCCTTCACAATAGTCACGCCACTGTGCCATCGACGATTGTAGCTAGCCACCGTAGCTACTCGCTCTCGTTTCAGGTGTACATAGAAGGCGTCATCTCCATATTTTTCATCCAATTGCCCTAAAAACCACAACAATCGGTTGTCCGCTTCGATGTGTTGATCTGGATAATTCAGGCGTTCTTCGGCAAGCATGCTAGAACGCGATTCGTGTAAGGAAGTATAGTTGGTAATATGTTGGCAAGCCCGAATCAAAGTCGTTGATCCACATCTGCCTGTATTGAGTATAAAAACGTTCATTTGAATATTATTGAGGGAAATTGAGCATTAAAAATCAGCATATTCTCAACGCTTAATCAGGATAGTACGAAGTCTTAATTTCCTTGACCTTTCAACTAAATATGCTTCAACTCAATGATGAAAATCGCTTCATCAATAGGTGATCTTCTTCTCCATGAAGAACTAATAGGCGCATTGTCCACTTGCTGAGCGATCTAAAAAGCTTATTAACTCATGTTACGCAAAACACCAAATTGCAAACGGCACAAAGTGCTACCTGTTTACAAATCGTCGGGTATCAGCCACTCTAATTCAAAACACGGTAGCTTTGAAGAGCTACTATGTAACGTTTAAAAAATTAAATCGACATCTTGATGTTTGATGACATAATTCCATTGGGGTAAATTTTCATCGAACATTACAAAATCATTAATATTTTCTTTGAATACTTCATTAACGGGTCTTTTGGTCATGTACTTATTTTCGTTAATACGAGTGACCACCTCAAGCCCTGTTTTAGTAGAAGTATTAGATGTTAGTTCTTTGACAATATGGATATTTGAAAAAATTGCCCCATCCCAAGCGTGATGGACATGAGCGAATAATCTATGCTCTATCGGATTATACTTTGAACAATAGGGTGGATAATGAGCTATCACAATATTCATCTTGAGGTGTTTAGCTAATTTACAAAAATCCTGCTTGACGATGTAATGACGCGCATTATTTGAACCGCCACCATCGCAAAAGATAAGCATCCACTCTGTATCTGGATAAACCCATTGCAAATCTGATTTCCAAAAGTACGCGATATTATCGCAGACAAAAGCAGACGTATCTTTCGATGTTCCTAAAGTCATGTAGCCTTTGTTCTGGGCTAAATCGTAGATGCCATGAGGAACAATTTTACCATCTGCATGAGATTCAAAATCATTGTCATTGACGTGTCGGGGGACGGTATCATAATAATGACCAGAACGATGAAAATTACCCAACAACTCCTTTTTCTTAGTATCAATACTGAGGACGGGTAAATTTTGAGAAAAAAAGTATTCTTTGAGATGGCTAATTTTCTCAAATTGATCATTGCGAAACGGACTCGAAGCGCCAATCGTAACTGTTTTCAAATAGCTACGTCTTCTCAATTCTCGAAAATTAATGAGTTGATTAGCAATGTAATACGAAACTTCATGTCCCCTATCAAGGAGTTTGGATTGAATTTCTTTAGGCTTCAGACTTGTCCATATTTGAGCAGTATCCTGAGGGTTTCCGCCAATATATGGTTCGATAATTTCATCGAAGACTTCAACTAAGGTTTCATTCGTTTCTACCTCTTTTTTTTTCGTCCAGCACCTGATGCTCTCAAACGGGTGCTGACTAAACTTTCAGAGGTGTTTATTTCAGAAATGGCTTTGCTGACCGTTTCGCGATGAATCTTAAAACAGTCGCTGACTAATGTTATACCTCCATGACCAAGTTTTTCTGCTTCTAATGCAGCAAAATGACGGCGTTGTCGCTCGTTTAATGTTGAATAGAACTTCAACTTATTTTCTAAATTTTCAATTTCCATACTTTGAACCTTTGCCCAAAGGTAAATATAAATGTCGATTTAATTTTTTAAATGATACTATATTTCTCGCACCAAAATATATTAGTGCGTAACATCAGTTATTAAACCTTTTCGTAAACCTCGTACAATCCTTACCGCATCAAACTCACATCGCCACTCAAATAGACCTTAGAGTTGTCTAGTAAAATCAACTCTACCACGCAGACATATACTCCCGTACCTGCATCATTACCATTCCAGAAA
>JBCCRX010000302.1:0-8434 GCA_039201015.1 Bacteroidota bacterium
TGTTTAGTCTTTTTGGTGCTTTTGCAACGCTAAAAAAGAAATTCAGTCTTGGCTTTTTTGGTTCTTTTTGTGCTAAGACAAAAAGAACATGTTATTTCCTGAAATCGTACAGCTAGATCACAAAAATTTTCAAAGAACCATTTATTTTTTAACGCATAAGGACATCTAAGAACACACAAGGCTTGGTTTTTGGAGAACTGTTTATACGATTAGTACATCTCGAACTTCAATCGCGCTACATGATTTTTAGGTGTAAAGACAGAAAAATTTGTCAAGTTTCTCTTTTGAAAGATCCGAAAAATCAATAAATATGGCTCCAACTACTGGCTTTAAATTTGACAAATCTATATCAGTACCTGATGTTACGCAAAACACGCCAATCTCAGAGATTAGCAAATAATATAGAGACTAAGGTACTACTTGCGTAACAGGAGTCAGTCCGTAATTTCAAGAAGAACTTTATCAATCAAAATTTCTAATTATAACGTTTTGTGGTGAAAGAAAAAAGTCTCTAAAAATCAGCAAGTTGAGGTGTTTTCCGCGCCTTCGGCGCGAAAATCCTTTTGGAGGGAGAGAGGAATCGGCTGTAAAACCGCCGATTCATCTCTCCCTCATGAAGTTCCCTTCGCTGCCTTGGCAGCGAAGTATATGGAATTTCAACACTTATGAAACACTATTGCAGTATTTAATAACCACCGCATTCCGTTATAATCAGCAAAATTTAGCTTTACGAAGAATAACCGCTTGTAATAGGAATATGCTATCTTGCGTTTTGAGAGGTGGGCTTTATTGAATTAGAGCGATAAGACGATAAATAGCTGAAAGTACACTACTGGACATTTTCAAATTGAAAGAACAGAAATGTCATTTTTATGCTCGAAGTTCAGGCTTATTTCTAATATTGGGATAAAAAATGACATTTCTAGTTCTACTTTGGCACTTTAAATTCATACATGTAAGCACTGAAAACAAAATAAAAAACGAAGTTTTTTATTTTGTTTTCAGTGAGGCATTTCGGACAGAAACGATGTTGTTGTAAATGATTTTTGGAAAAAATCATTTACAACAACATCGTTTCTGTCCATAAAGCCTCTAAAAGAAAAATTTTTACGCAGTAAAAATTTTTCTTTTGAAGAGAGTTAAGTCTCTTTCCCTAAAGTGCCAAAGTAGAATTAAGCACACCTACTTATTACTCAAAATGTCTAGTAGTCTAAGCCGAAAGTAAAAAATACATCTGAATAGTTCATCCACAAGGAAATAAAACCAAACGAAATATATGGCAATCAGGATCAAAAATGGACAAAATGAACTAACCCTTAAAAAGAGCAGCAGCTTGGTGGGTTTGCAGACCAAAGAGGAAGTTGAAAATATTGAGGAAAGTGCTTACGTAGAGCAACAAGTACACCAAAATATAGGTGGCTTCAATGTGGTGAAATTAAATAAAGAGGGAACAGACATTGATACCAAACTGGATGAAGTACGAGAAAAAGAAGAAGTAAAAGTAGGTACGCATGTCTATTATACCGCTGGTAGCAATCGTCCAGTTATTCCGACGGGAGAAATCATCATTCAATTTCAAGATGGTACGAGTGGCGAAGAGCAAAACCTTGCTTTGAGTGAATATCATCTAGTATTGGTGGATCGCAAAGATGAATACACCGTAATTGCAAAGGTGACACCAGATTCGCCCAATCCGCTGAAAGTGGCGAATTTTTTGGAACAAATTTCGATGGTGAAATGGGCAGAACCCGATCTAGACACACCCTTGGATGAATACAGTTTTGTGCGCCCAGATGATAATCTATTGGATCATCAATGGCACTTGAAAAATACGGGTTTTGTGGCAGATGTGAATTGGCGGTTGCGCAAAGATGCCGATGCCAAAGTCGTGGATGCTTGGAATCGCTTGGGGAATATGGGTTCTTCTGATGTGACGGTGGCGATTATTGACAATGGTTTTGATGTGACGCATCCTGATTTAAAAACCAAAATTCATCGTCCCTTCGACAATTGGTCTAATTCTACCAGAATACCTGGTAAAGAATCGGGTTATTCTCACGGCACGCCTTGTGCCAGCGTCGCCGTAGCGGCTTCCAATGGCAAAGGCATCGTTGGAGCAGCACCCAATGCCAAGTTCATGCCGATCAATGGTACTTCTTTCAGCAGCAGAGCCACTGAGCGCATGTTTGATTATTGCATGGAAAATGGTGCAGACATCATCAGTTGCAGTTGGGGAACGACCGATCCTAATTTTTCGCTCAATTCGATCAAAAAAGCAGCCATTACCAAAGCGGCACGTCAAGGCAGAGGCGGAAAAGGTTGTATCGTTTTATTTGCGGTCGGCAACGATGATCTTGACTTCGTTAATTTCTACGCTGCACATCCAGATGTCATTGCCGTGGCGGCTTCTACCAGCCAAGATAAACACGCCAGTTATTCCAATCGAGGTCGGGAAGTGACGATTTGCGCACCTTCCAATGGCGACTGGCCCATTATTGCGGGTCGCGCCTGGTGGGATGAAGGTGTGAGTTGGGAAACAGGTCCTTATCGCTATTGGCGCGACGGTCGTTCGAGAGGCGATCAATACAAACATTTTGGAGGTACTTCGAGTGCCTGTCCTTTGGTGGCGGGTATTTGTGCTTTAATGCTTTCTGCCAATCCTAATCTAACCGCAAAAGAGGTCAAAGAAATTTTGCAAAAAACCGCCGATAAGATCGGTAGCCCTTCTGAATATGTGGATGGACATTCGCCCAAATACGGCTACGGGCGCATCAATGCTGACCGTGCAGTAGCAGAAGCTTTAAGAAAAAAAGATTCTCAAAGCAGTCGTGATTTTGATGCCAATATCGGTACTTCGGCTAGTCAAGGACTGTTTCGATTCAGTGTGCAGCAGCAAGAAAGTAAAGGCTGGGGCGTACAAATTGGGGCTTTTGCGGACTACGGCAATGTATTGATTCAAGCGGAACGCATGGAGCGCACTTTTAAAGCACCGGTTATCATCAACATCAATGAAGTAGATGGCAGAACCGTTTATAAAATGGTGGTCGGAGCATTTCCGAATATAGAAAATGCCCGCGCTTTGGAACAACAAATGGAAGCCAATGGCGTGAAAGGTTTTTTGAGGAATTTGAAGGATTTGGGGTAGCAAGGGTTTCCTTTTAAAGCTCAATACGTTGTTTTGCAGCAGCTAAACTGCAAAGTAGGATGTTCTCTGAAACATTTAAGGACACATAAGAACATGTAAGACTTATTTTTTTGAAAAAAACTGTATCTAGTCAATGTTTTTTTGAGCTTTTCTTACTCTTATAGGAAAAACTTTTTGGGGTAGGTAAATAATTCATCTCACCACCACCAATTTCTGCGAATCTATTCCTTCCGTTGTTCTTAAAATCACATAATACAGACCTGCTTGCAAATCGTAAGTATTGATTGCTATTTGGTGTTCTCCTGCTTGTAGTTCCGAAAACGTTAGCACATTTTTGAGGAAAACACCATTGGCGTTGTAGAGTCCGATTTGTGCTGTATTCGGTTGAGCTAAAGAAAAAGAGACATTCGTAAAACCCCTCGTCGGATTGGGATGCAACTGCATCGCTGTCGGCATTGGAAGACTTCTTTGCTCAACATTTTCTCCCGCACAGCTTTCTGAAAAAGTAATTTCTGCCAGAAAAGTAGCTCCTGCTCTCGCCCAAAATCCAGGTTTCAAACGCACCACATTGCCTGCCTGAAAAGTAGCAGAATTATAAACATTTACTGTGCCACTCGTTTCTATGCTATTGCTGGCCGTATAAGTACCACTGGCATCTCCCATTATCACCACATCATCTTCGCAATTACCGCTGCTTTCGTTGACATTTATAGTGATGAAATCAATATCCGTCGCGCCTTCATTATCGGTAGCGACAACTTCTAAATCATAAGTTCCTACAGCTAGATTTTGCAAAGACCATTGGTAAGGAGCAGCATTATCAACGCCCATGGAGACATCGTCTAGGAAAAGCTCAACGGAAGCAATAGTGCCGTCTAAATCGCTGGCAGTTGCTTGCACACTGATGTTTTCACCTTCTGAAAAATTCTGTCCGTCACTGGGGTTTGTGATGCTAACCGTTGGTGCTTGGTTGCTGCTCGCTACAATATTGATAGCAATGGTTTCTTGATCTGTACCGCCATCATTATCCGTGGCGACGACTTGTAAAAAGTTTTGACCAATGAAATCACTTTGTACCGTCCATTGGTAGGGCGGTGTATCGTCAATGCCTCGCGAATATCCATTTAGAAATAATTCTATACTCACAATGTTACCGTCTGAATCGCTGGCAGTTGCTTGTACGTTTATGGGGGAATTTTGTGAAAAGGTGTCCTCATCCTCTGGTGTCACAAAACTTACTTCAGGCTGTGCATTGGAGTTGCCGCTACCTTGACAACTGCCTAGTGCAAAAGCCCCTACTTGACAAGTGCTGCCACCAATGTGTCCATTAATTTCGGTCTTGGACTGGCTAGACCAAACTGGCGTATCCGATAGGAAGGAGTTCATAATATTTTGTCCGCTCACATCGTCGTGGGAAGCAAAGAAGTTATGACCAATTTCGTGGGAAGTGAGCGTACGCATCAGTCCACTTGTCCCTTGAAAATCTTCTAGTACATGGTACTTGAAATTACCATTGCAGACACCCGGATAATAAGCTAAACCGACCACGCCACTCGCAGGATTACCATTGGCATCTGGAATCGTGAAGTCAATGGCAGACCACAACTGACCGAGGTCGTGCGAAGTGGAAAATCCGCCAAAAGTCGCCCAATTGGTAAAGGTAGCTAGTGCCGTAGAGATGTCGCTATTGGTCATCGTTCCGAAAGGATTAGAATTATCAGTAATCACGACTTGCTCGGTGATGACGAAGCGAATTTCATCATTGAAGGCATCGTCATAATCCCCTTGCACATTGTTCATAATGCCCACATTTCTGTTTTCCACATCCGCCACACTCCCGTACCTATCATACATGCTTTTGTCGGAAGCAATTGCCAAATCTACTTGCACACAACCACTTGATTTTTGCAGGTGATTGTGCTCCTCAAAGTCATTGCGGTGCGCTTCCAATTCTGTAGCGGCACAAGTAGTCGTTCCACGATCAATGACGCTGTTTTCTTTATAAAAAATAAAATAATTTTTTGCCCCATGGTCGGAAAGTACAAAGCGAAGTGGCTCGACAAAAAGCAGTTGTCTTCCTTGCTCAAAATAGCCATAAATAAAGTCCTCTTCAAGGGTCAAACGAACTCGGTTGCCGTTGGGCAGATTTCCTTGAAAGGTGTAATTTTCTTTGTAAGCACTGCTAGCAGCTTGATAGTCGAAAGATAGCAATTGATTACTGCGCATCTTCAATTCTAGTGTACCAGATTGCTCCAGTTGAAGGAAAGTACTTGCTATTTCATCACTAGAGAAATAAGATTTTAACTGCAAAGGGTTGATCTCGAACACCTGAAAATCAGTGAAATACTGGTTTAGGCGTTCCTTGCTTGTTTGGTCCAAATTTATCTTTTTCGCACGGACGCTTTGCGCATAAAGTCCAAAATGTGAGAACCAACTGACGAGTACTAAAAGTAATGAGCTTTTCATAGAAAAAATTATTAAAATTTTGAAATTGCATCACCTAGGCAGTAGGCATAGCACTGTCTGCACCAAATGAATCATTTGATAAAAGTGCCTAGCAAAAGGCACATCAAGATCAGCCTATCCTAAGGACAAGTGATGAATAAATAATCGTAAAGTAAACTCTGAAATAGGGTGATGCAGATAAGTAAGAGTACCGATTAAAGAAGACAGGAGTACAGATATCAAGTACTAGTAATCAACTAATTGCAATGTCTCTCTACATGAGCATCTTTATCTAATCATTAATATGGATGTTATTATTCCACCTGATTTTAATAGTGTAAATAGTGAGTGTTCTTGCTTAAATTTCTGACATGATGATCAAAAATCTATAGCTCGTGTAATAAATGTAGAAAACTTGTGAGAGCATTATTCTACTGAGCAATAATTTTCTTTAATGTGTAAGTCGCTGACTACAGCTTCTTAGATTTACTAAATTCTAAAAATTTAGCAAATCACTTCTCTAGCCGCTTTTCGACTTTTGTTGATGCAAATATACGACTGGACATAGAAGTAAAAAATATATATTTGATTTTCGCATGTGTGACATGGCGAATGGTAGATTTGGATGATTATTTGGTAATTTGAAAAAAGAAAGTATATCAATTATCAGCCAAAATCAACCGCCTTACTACAAGACGATCCGCTACTTGTACCTTTATAAAATAAATGCCTGCCGCGTAATCGGACAGCTCAAATGATGCTTTTAAGGCTTGACTGCGGTCTTGCAGCAGCGTCTTTACTTTTTGTCCTCTTATGTCGAATAAATCAATTTGATAGCTTTCGATTTCGGGCAATTGCATTTCAACATTAAATTGACCCGAACTCGGATTGGGATAGACTTGCAGGCGGCTTTCCAAGTCCCAATTTTCAAGGCTTGTGCTCAAATCAATGATGATAGGTTCGGAGACGATTGTACAGCCAATGGCATCCGTTGCGACGATTCGATAAGTGCCTATTTCCAGATTTTCAAAGTAGTTGGTATCGGATGTGATGATGAAGCTATCTTGCATTAAGCTAATCATATAAGGCGCAATACCACCAGCAAGCATCGCGCTAATGTTGCCTTGTGCTGCGGCATTCTCTGGTGAATTGACGATGATTGAATCGAAAAAGAAAAGCGGTGGTGCAGCTATTTCAACACTATCGGTCACGCGACAGCCATTGCCGTCTATGACTGTCACGCGATACTCACCCGCCGCCAGATTACTGATCGTGGCGGTATTTGCACCATTGCTCCAAGTATAAAATGCCATACCCGAACCACCCGTAATGCTTACTTTTGCGCTGCCGTCCTCGAAATTGGTGCAGCTTGGACTTTGGGCTTCTATTTCTGTATCAAAGACTCCGATATTGATATGAAACGCGCAAGTTGCCACATTATCGGAGCGATCTTTGACTTCGTACAACTGCTCGGTACGCCCAATCGGAAAAACGCTGCCACTTTCCAGCCCTTCTACTAGCCTCAAAGTCAATCCGTTTTGGCAATTATCTAGCACCAAAGGAGAAGCAAAATTAATCGGTACATTGCTTGTACATTGTATGACATTGATGTCTGCAGGGCAAGAGATACTTGGCGCAATCGTATCTATGACTGTAAGGCTGAAAGGCGTTCGTAAATTAGAAGTACTGGTCATCAGCTCCAGTTCATTTACGCCAATATCCGCGCAAGTAAACCGATTTTGGCTGAGCCGCAGATCAGGAAAAATACAAGGAAATATACCTTCGGTCAGTACTTCACTAGCCGTCAATTCCGCTTGCCCCATTTCATCCAAATAGACAATGGGATTGCGTGTCGGAAACTGTGTCAAAATGGGAAGGATTTGTATATTATCTATCCCGATTTGGGTGCGCGTTGCCGCTGTGCCCGCATCTGGATAAGCACTTTCTACAGATATAGCAATATTTTCTATTTGCGCTGGCAGTACGAATGTATTGGAATTGAGCCATTGGTTTAGTGGCATTTGATCTGGAATGTTGAGGCGTCCGTATTCAATGATTTGATTGCTGCTCGTATTGGTGGAGCGCAATACAATTTCGCTTTCGGGCAGTAATTGGTCAATTTTAAAATCTAAGCTGAGTAGAAAAAATTCGATACTTTCCGTACTCAAATCCAAGTCTTGCATAATGATTTCGCGATAGTTGCTGCTGCCCGAAAAACGGAGATAAGCATTGCCGTCGCTTCCTGCTTCCTCTATGATCGTTGGGGCATTGAATAAGGTCGTCCACGCGCTCAAGTCCTGTGCAAAACTGCCATTTTGTAAATAAATATCCGAACAAGCAAAAGCGGTGGGCGAATCGCAAAAAATATTTCTATTGGCACTGTAAGTAAAAGTACAAAGTCCGCCGTCCTCAGAAAGGCGCGTAATGGTGACTTGCAATTCGTAGCGAGTGTCCTGCGCTACCTCAAAAACAACGCGCTCGTTTCCAATTGAAATTTGTCTTTGTACGTTATCTGAATTGCCTTCTTCAATCAATCGCCAAGAAATTTGATCGCAAGCCTTCATTTGATTGGGCGAAAAATAAAGTTGGCAGTCATTGATCCAAGTATTCCAATCTGGAGTACCGCTTTCGGAAGACCAAAGTGACGCGATTTCTTCTTCCGCTAACCAATCGCTTTCCAAATCTTCGCAAGCACAATTTTCCTCACAAGCATTATTAAGCAATAGCTCACAAGTGCAGTTCGCTTCTCCACAATTGGTCAATAAGGTCAAGCGATAATCACCCAATTGCTCAAATAAGGAATCACTCAAAGGCAGCAAATGCAAATCAGCATTGGCGTCCAAA
>JBCCRX010000303.1:0-8432 GCA_039201015.1 Bacteroidota bacterium
CTTTTTCGCCGCCGTCTTCGACGGCAGCAGATAGGTTTTTTGAAGCTCGAAATTCTAAGGAATTTCTCGCTTCTCAAAATTAAAACAAACTTAGTTTACAGTGTATTAAATACACTGTAAATTAAGTTTCTTTGTATTTTGTATAGGGGAGTTTGAGGGAGAAAAAAGGGTTTTTCTAAAACCCTTTTTTCTCCCTCCTCCCTTGTTTGCCGCCGTCTCCGACGGCGGTAGAGGGGTTTTTTGAAGCTCGAAATTCTAAGGAATTTCTCGCTTCTCAAAATTAAAACAAACTTAGTTTACAGTGTATTAAATTAGCGAAACGTAAGTTTCTATGAAAAAAATAAAAAGAAGCGCGCTCTTCGGTGCTGCGCTATTTCTTGTAGCTGCCAATTTTTGGCTGAAAAGCGACAACGTCTTGGTAGGTGCTTTTATGGGCGTCTGCTTAGCGATCATTTTCTTCTTACTAGCAGATTACATCAATCGTTATTTGATTAATCGGAAGCTCCAAAGCATCGAACTCAGGCAAGGCGAACAACTTCTTTTAGCAGAACCTTCCACACATTATATAGGCAATAAAGGCGTCATGGGTAAGCTGTTTCTGACGAACAAACGATTGGTGTTTGTGCAGCAAAATCTTTTGAAATCCGCCCCGACACCTAAAGTGCAATTGGAGCGAAAACACATCAAACACACGCAAAACTACAATCGAGCTGCGCTCCCGACGGGCATTACGATACAGTTGAAAAAAGGACAAAGCTATACCTTCGCCGTTGATGATCGAGAGGAATGGAAAGCGGTTTTAGAGCATATAAGTTAACGTTGCAACCGACCTTGATTTCGCTATAACCTCAACCATATCTACCTTTCTGCGGTTATCCAAACATGCAGCAAGATCAGCAACAGTTATTGGAACAGGAGTACGACAGATTCATTGAGTTTGGTCAATTACTGGATCGCCAAACGCGCAAATATTTGGTACAGTATCTAAAGCATAAAATTGAAGGAGAAGCAGAGTGTCCTTTGCAAAGTCTAGAGGACCTAAAAGACGATTATTTTCAATATTTCAAAAAAGCGCTAGACGATCTTTTTGGCATCAGCGGTTTACTGGAAATTATCCAAAACAATCCCACCAATGCCAAGCAAATTATATTGGATACGCTCTATTGGATGCGTAAATCTTACGACAAAGCGCGCGTCAAAAATCCTTATGAAGAAGAAAGTACCCGCCTGGGTTCTTGGTCAGTCACGCCTTTGCGCATTTTTCCCAAACGCTGGACGCATCTGGTCAATTATTTGAGAATCACTTACCATCAAGAAGAATTACCAGTTGATTTTTACCAAGATCGCTTCCAACATCTGATCAACAACAAAGAATTTGAAGAAATTTCTGCTCAAGAGCAGAAAGAGTTAGACTTGATTTTTACGGATTTATTGGCGCAGTGGGATGCTTTGCTGCACGCAAAGATTCTGAAATATCAGCTCAATAAACTAGAAGAAGAACGCGAACATTTTGTGGAGACCGTGGAAGCAAAAGTCCAAGAATATCAGCAACTGATGCAATTGGTGTCGCCTTTTGCGGAATATTTGGGCAATTATTGGGATATGTCGCGCGATCTGTGGCAAAGTACTTCCTTCGATCTCATCAAGCAATACGACAGCTTGCTGAAAAACGAAAAATCCATTCAAGAACTAGCAGATTTGCTGGGAAAGATGCGCGAGGCAGAAATCGAAATGGAGGAAGAAACTTTTGAGCGCACCATTATCCGACAGCAATGGGTGGTGGATGAAGAAGCCAAATCGGAAATTGTAGGCGTGCAAGAAAGCGATAATTTAAGTCATATCATCAGTTCAGAAGTGGCTTTGCTCTCCGATGCAGATACAGAAACGCTCTTTCTGAAAAAATATGTAGATAAAAACCTCTTGACTTTTCGATACGAAGACCGAAAATTGGTGAAGAACGAGGACTATATGACCGAAATTCACCAAAAGGTGAAACAAAAGGAAAAAGGCCCTTTCATCATCTGTGTCGATACCAGCGAATCCATGATGGGACGTCCCGAGCAGATCGCAAAGGTCTTGTGTCTGGGGATTCTGAAAATGGCAGCCAAAGACAATCGACGCGCCTATCTCATCAATTTTTCTATTGGTATAGAGACTTTGGATTTGTTTGATATTTCCAACAATTTGGACAGTATCGCTAAGTTCCTGAATATGTCTTTTTATGGCGGTACGGACATTTCTTTACCGCTTTACGAAGCCTTGCGGCAATTACAAAATCACGACTACGAAGACGCAGACGTGCTTGTGATTTCAGATTTTATCATGTACAAAATAGATAAAGATGTTTTGCAACAAGTTCGTTTTCAGCAGCAAAACAAGAACACCCAATTTCACAGCTTAACGCTTTCCAAAGAACCCAATCCCTATGTCTTGGAATATTTCGACACCAATTGGGTGTATGATCCAAAAGAAAAAGGGGTCATTAAATCTTTAACGGAAGGACTAAAAACAATTTCAGAGCGGTATTGAAAAGTGTTGGAATGTTTGAAAGCTTGAATACGTCACTTGTCATGCTGTCGCACTCGAACAATCAAACACTCCAACATTCAAACACTCGAAGCAGTATGAAAGTGCCGATCAGCGTAACCATTATTACAAAGAATGAAGCGGAGAACATCGAGGCTTGCATACAAGCGGCTTTGCGCGTGGCCGATGAAATTATCGTAGTGGATTCGCTTTCGACCGATGGCACGCAGCAATTGTGCCAAATTCTAGGTGCAATCGTGATTGAACGTCCCTTTGAGGGCTATGTGGAGCAAAAAAATGCGGCGATTGATTTGGCGAGTTTCGATCATATTTTGTCTTTGGACGCCGATGAAATTCTCAGTGAAAGCTTAATTCAATCTATATTGGCTGCCAAGTCCAATTTCACCGCAGATGCTTACGAAGTCAATCGGCTCAACAACTATTGCGGACAATGGATTCGGCACAGTGGTTGGTATCCAGATCGCAAAATTCGGCTCTTCGATCGACGCAAAGCACGCTGGGGCGGCGGACGCCTGCACGAACACATTGTGCTAGAAAAAAATGCAAGCCTTTCGCTACTCGAAGGCGATTTGCTGCATTACAGCTATAAAAACATTCCCGACCACCTCAACCGCATCAATCGCTATACCGATATTATGGCGTTGGCGGCTTATGAATCGGGAAAGAAAGCAGGTTTGGAAAAAGTGATTTTCAGTCCGTTCATCAATTTCAATAAACGCTATTTCTTAAAACGTGGCTTTCTGGATGGCTACTATGGCTTTGTCATTGCGATCATGGGCGCGTATTATAATTTTATGAAGTATGTGAAGCTAAGAGAGTTGCAGAAGGAGAAGGAGCTGTAAATATCTAAATTTAGAGCTTACTCAAACTCATAATATTCAAACAACTTCTCCAACTGCTCTTCCAAAGGCCGACCTTCCTCATATTCCTCACTAAAGTTGAAAGGTGCTTCGTAAAAATCGTATGTCTTTGGGTCTTTGGGTTGTGCGACAAATCCAAAATAATTGTTTGCATCGTCGCTTGTATTGAAGCGATAAATATACAGCCGATACGCTTTTCCTTGATACGACTTAGTGATAGTTTCCAACAGTTTTACTTGACTTATCTTTCCGTAGTAATAGTCCTCTTCCATGTAAGACCTCAAATGGGCTTCCGCTACATAACTTTGGTCGTACAATTTCTTTGGTACTCGATCCAGTTGTCCTCTTTGATCAAAATAATAGAGACTATTGAGCCAAGTGATGGTATCTTTTGCTAGTTTTTGAAAAGTTTTTTTGTCTATTTTTTCTCCTGCTCTTAGCAGATAAGAAATAGCAGGCGCACCCAAATCACTAGAGGCCAAACGGCTCAATTTCCTGATAAACGGACGCATCTCGTCAGTAGGTTCATTTGCCAATAAAATATCGACCAAGTAGCTGAGTTTCCAGTAGCCCTCAAAATAAGAGAGGCTATCGGTTTCAAAAATCTGATGCTGCTTCGCCAGTGCCTTTGTTCTTTCAAAAAAGTAAGCTTTTTCGGGGAGCAAAAAGTCTAATTCCAAACTATCGCGATAGATGTAGCCCGAAATATGGCTTAGAACATGGGATTCAAATAGGCTGTCTTTAGAAAGCTCCAGCAGTTCAGGGAAATAGGCTTGATAGAGCGCGAAAGAATCTCTGAAAGGCGACATTAATTTCCAAATAGGAAAATAAGTGTTGCTATCTCTTTTGATTTCAGGTAATAAATCAAACGTGGTTTTGAAGGCATCAGGATGTTTCATACTTTGGATACTAGCCAGTATATCCAACTGCTGACCAGGTTTCGCTGATTTTTCTTTGAAAAGATGAAGCAAAAACTGGAAAGTCGAATCGCTGGGATACTCTTCTAACAACTCGCAAAAATCACCAAAAACACTACTGTAACTAGCAGTATCTAAAGCCAAATCTATTTGCAACATGCGCTGAATGTCCGAAATGTCGTCTTCTTCAAATGGATAGTAAGAAAGTGCATTTTTAGCGGTGTAGAAAGTCAGTGAATCGTTGGATTGCAAATCTTGAAATAGCTTTTCCTTTTTTGAAGAAAATATATCTCCCGTTCCGAAGTCATTTGCTACTCGAAAATGTTGAATAAAATTCCAAAAGTAATCCGTACCACTCAATTCTTTAGGAAGATAAGCATAGACATCATAAGCGGATTGTTTGTGCAAGAGCAACAAATAATGTAAGTCCGTTGTGGAGGCACGTAGATCAAACATCTGATACCTAGCACGCTTTCCATCTAAAACAGTATCTATCTGAATGGGATGATTTTCGATTAATGTGCTGTCTATGTAGAGATAATTGCGATAAAAGGAATCTATGTTCTCCGCTTCATAGTAAGGCGACAAAGTAGTTCTACTAATGTAAAACGTAGTACCCGATTGCTCCTCAACTGCGTAGTGAGAATGTGTTTGTGTTTCAGGAAAACTATAGTTGTAAAGCGTATCGTGTTCTACGACGACTTTTCCCGAAAGAGCTGCCGAAAAACCTTGATCTTCAAAAGTCCTTTTTTCAAGTAGAGGTGGCTGGAAATCAGCAAAAGTAAAAGAGTTGAAAAATTCTTCGTTGTAGTTGGCTTCGTCATTTTCAATAGGCAATTGCTGCATGAAAAAATACGTTCTTTGCCCACGCAACAAAAATCTTACCCTAAATTTCAGCTCATTTCTAGTGACATGTACATCTCTACCTTCATAGCCATTGATGTAGATCGTTTCCTGTTTTTCAATTTTAAAGCTTTTGTCGGCTACCAATTCTGCCAGGTGTTCTGCGAAAAATAAACTGTCATTATCATACACTGCGCCCAAGGCACAATCGTTGTAGCGCATCATATAAACATCGCCACTTTCCAGGTCATTACTTACCCACAGATGATTGACGAGTATGGCTTCTGATTCATCTTCTAGCAGGTAGGGAATTTCTAATTTCTGGTACTGCGGTTCGCTTGGAAATTGAATACCAAAAGCCCCTTTTTCGTGCTTAAATTGATACCAATTGGTCGTTTGGCTAGGTGCAATGGATATAGAACTGAAAAAGCGATCAATATCTTCATGTTCTGCGTTTTCTTCATCAAATCGAACCCTAAAGGTGTAAGCTTGATTTTTAGCAGGAATGATCCATATTTTTATCTTACTTGAGTCTTGTTTTTGGACGAGGTAAGACCGACCCTCAAATTCACCCACATTGATCGTATCTTCTTGTAGTATTTCGCCCAAATCAGATGCGTGTATGAGAAAAATATCTTTACAAAGTTGATCGATATTCAAAGAAGAACCAATGTTGGGCATGTAATGGGTGTGAATATAGTAAGTCAATCTGCTCAGTATATCCGCATATAGATACCTGCTACTCATGATTCGATACTTAAATTCTCTAGCTTCAATCTGGAAAGGTTCTGCGGGCAAATTAAGCGTATAATCTCCCACTTCTGGCAATAGCTGATACCAAGGCGATTCCACTTTTTTCTCTACATACCGATCCGCTAAACCCGTAAAGGTCGCATTCACCGCCCTCACTTTGTAGCCTTTCCTTTTGAGCAAGGCGATGATGCCTTCATCATCAGGTAAATGCGCTGCGCCCACTGCACAAAATAGAGATTGTTTTTCTGCAATGGAGAGGAAGCGTTTTGCCATGATTTTATTCCGCCCAAACAAAGATGCTTTCTGCAATTCGCTGAATTGAGGCGAGTGAATCGTAAATTCTTTTATTTGAGCCAAATCACCAGATTGGTAGGTCTGCACAAATTGATCCCAACCCCAGCGTCTCATAGAATCTAGCCAAGCTTTGGAAGGATTGAAGTCAAAAATATGGCTAACATCAAAAGTATCCTCTTGCACCATGCCTTCAAAGCGATCAATCAGTATATTTTCTGCGTAGAGATAATGATCTTCTGGACTTTCCACTCCAAAAATGGACTTTCCCTGTTGTTTGGCGAGTTTATAGAGATAGGTATCTAAATTGTATTTTCTGTTGTGTATTTTTTCAGGTGCTGTTCTATCATCCAATAGAATATCAATCAGATTAGGGTCTTTGGCGTGCAAAGAATCTAAGGATTTCCCCAATTTATCTGCCAAGGTAGCATCAAGTCGTTCATAAGCATTTTCGCTCAACATTTTTCTCAGTATGTTGGTCGTATCGGCGTGGTACATCAAATCCCAATAATAAAATATCAAAGAATCGGGATGTACTTCGTTCGCGAAAGCTTCGCAAGCATCCAATTTCAAGAGAACGGAATCACTAAACTCAAATACACGTTCGTCTTTTACGTGCATCGTCCCGAAAAGGTAAGAAGGCTGCATCAGGTCTTTTCCAGTAACTTCCCAAAGCAAGGCGTAATTGGATTTATCTACACTTTGGGCAAAAATATTGGACAATAGCAAAAAGAAAAGTAAGGAAAGTGGCAGAAATTTGTTCGTCATTTGAAGGAAGTTGAGTATTTGGGCTTTGATTGAAAGGCTTTGTTTTATTGTAGCAATAATTAATTATGTAGATTTTTACTAGAAACTAAGCAAAAAAGTTCCATAAAATTGAGAAAATTATCAAAAGGTAAGCTATCAAGCTGCTGCATAACCCGTGTAAGGGCGCATTCTTGGAGAATGAAAAGCTAGGACGATTTCGCTTTTTGGAACGCCTTTCTCTTCTATATCACCTACAATATCGTAGTCAGAGATGTTACGTTGCACCCAAATTTTACCGTCTTTCACATCAAAATGGAAGATGACCATAAAAATGCCATGTATGCCGTCCCACCCAATTCGAGTGACTTGATAATGACCGCGTTCGTCGTCGAAAATAAGCATTGTTTCTTTTCTCGTGCGCCTCAGGATCAATTGTGCCTCGCTGCACGTAAGCACTCAAGACTTCTTTTACAATAGATTTATGATCTAATAATTGAGCCATTTTCGTTATTTTAAGATAAATTTCTTGCCATGTACTGTTTTTTATTGTACAAAATATAAGGACATATAGTTCATGCATCGCTGTGTGTCGAGTTTTTGCTTGCCTTCGACGAGGAAAGCTGTGTTTCTTTAAGAAGAAAGGTATTTTAATGTGGGATTCACGAATAAATCGCATCCAACAACTTGCTATACAATTAGCCATAAAGTATGAAGTAGTCAATGAAAAATATACTGAGAAAATTAAAATTAACTGATTCGTTTGTAGTAGAATTGAAAATACAGCAACAGGAATTTGTTTCGATGCTGAAAGAAAATGTGGACGAAGGGAGTGTAGGCATATTTTCTGATACTTTTGATGTCTTTTCTTCTAGCAAAAATGAGTTCAAGGGTCATATAAATTGGGAAGGATTTAAGATAAAAAGGAAAAGGAGGTTTTTTGATACGAATATCAATCTAGCTGTAGCAAGTGGAAGCTATAAGCAGCAGTATGATAAATTGATTATAAAAACAGAAATCAATTCGCTCAATGTCTTAATGACCCTTTTCTATGTCTTTCTTCTGCTTTTTTATCCATTATTTATCTTCTTGATTTTGGTAACAGATAATATAACAGGAAATACACCAGCATTTGTTTTACCTTTTCTACTTGTTCATGCAGCTTCCATGTTGGGCATTCCTTACATTATGATGAGAAAAAGCGTTAAGAGAATGAAGTATGAACTAGAGCGTGAATTTTATTATATGGTGAGAGACAAAAGTAGGTAGTTCACCTCTTTAAACCACTAAGAGTATGTTTTAAAATTAAATTCTGATATATTGAAAATTTAGCAAAGATTTGAAATTAAATTTTGTAAAAATCTAGTAATCATCAAATTTGTTGAGAGCATTTGATTTTTATTAGGACACTATCAGGTTATTATGGAAATTAGTATATAGCTTGATTTCACAAATTTAATTATATCAAAGATACATA
>JBCCRX010000304.1:0-8427 GCA_039201015.1 Bacteroidota bacterium
ACGCTCTATGAATCAGCTGATTTTTCTGTGGAAGAAATACAACAAACACTGAGGAATAAGGATGAAATAGAAATTTCACTTGGAGAGATTGAAGAAGTGTTGAACCCAAAATCATCTGATTTTATTTCTGAGATAGAGTATCGTAAGCGAGAATATCGCTATCTAATTGACTCTGACAATTACGAAGAAGATACTAGTCTTGTAATTGATGTACAAGAAGATCATGATTTTGACCAGTTCTACATTAAGAAAATACTACAACTGAAAAGATTGAAGCTGACTTCTGTTCAGACAGGATATAGCAGACAAGAACCTATCGATAAGGATCTCTTTGCTGAATTTACGATGGATGATTTCATTAAGATTAATCGCCATACTGTAAAGCCAAAGTATACTTCAACAAAAGGAAAGGCGACAAAAATCTTACCAGCAGTTGAAAGCTATGGGGAAGGTATATTTATCGAATTTGAACAGCAGAGACTAGCAAGCTGGATAGCGAAAGCATCAAATCATGATTCTTTTAACAAAAGAATAGAGAAAATAAAAGAAAACGCACTTCATTCTGAATATAGACTTTCAGAAGAAAAAATGAAGATGATAAATAGCGTGTCGTATTTGGCAAAATTCATCTTTATTCATACGTTTTCTCACATTTTGATTAAAGAGTTAGAATTCTTAACAGGTTATCCAGCTACTTCTCTATCCGAGCGGCTATATGTCGATAATAGTGACATGCAGGGGGTATTAATTTATACTATTGCTGGAGCAGAGGGAAGTTATGGAGGTCTAGTCGCACAAGCTGAATCCTCTAGATTTATAAAAATTCTAAATTCTGCATTGCAAAGAGCAAAAGATTGTACTTCTGATCCAGTATGCTATCATTCTGATGGTCAAGGAGTAGGAGGATTGAACCTAGCCGCTTGTTATTCCTGCTGTTTACTACCTGAAACTTCTTGCGAAGAATTTAATAGCTATTTAGATAGAGGGCTGCTTATTGGAGATGAGTTCGGAGTCTATTACAGTAAATAAATTTGAGCATAATTTACATATCCATTTCATAAGACTGTGATGAAGCTTAGTTGTTGGGCAAGCTGTATACGAAATCATTCTATCTAATCTAGCTAATGCTCTATCTCACTCCACCGCCCTATCCTTAATCAAAACATCCATAACTTGATTGATATACTGCTTAGTATTCCTCGGTCATAAATCAGAGAAACAAACGATCATCAATTCGCTTTTAGGAAAACTTATCATATAGCTACTGAATCTCCAATCGCCGCCTTGATAGCATAAGACTCTTATATCAATTTTACTCGTTCCTCAAACTCTTCACTGGATTCGCCAACGCCGCACGCACACTCTGCACACTCACCGTCAGCAAGGCAATACCAATCGCCGCCAAACCTGCCAGCGCAAATACCCACCATTGTATATCAATGCTATAAGCAAAATCTTGCAACCAATCATTCATCAAATACCAAGCAATGGGAGTAGCGATAAGGAAAGCAATGCCGACCAATTTGATAAAATCTTTGGAGAGCAGTGCAACGATGCCCGTGACGCTGGCACCGAGTACTTTTCGGATGCCGATTTCTTTCATTCGTTGTTGCGCCATATAAGTAGCTAGACCAAATAATCCGATACAAGCTAGAAACAGGGCAATTCCTGTGAAGACTTTTACAACTGCGCCCAATCGAATTTCAGCATCATAGCGATTTTCGAAGCGTTCATTAATGAAACCACCCAGAAAGGGATGGGTTGGTACAAAAGCACGATATTCTTTTCGGATATTTCGGATGAGACTTTCCCAATCATCAGTTTGCGCCCGAATGGCGAGATGTGCATTGAAGTTATTATAAAAAAGCATCATGGGTTTAATATCATATCGGAAAGATTCAAAATGAAAGTTTTCCACGACTCCAACTACATTGAAACTATGAATGTCCTCTCCATTACCAAAACTGACCTTTTGCCCCACTGCATCCTCAAAACCCAAACGCTTTGCTGCTGCTTCATTCAGAATGACATCTTCTCCCTTTGTTCCTTTTTCTAAAGAGAAATTTTCACCTTGTATGATGTTTAAACCAAAAGTAGAAATATAATTTTCGTCTGCACTCCAAAGCTGAACGAGTACATTATCGCCTTCGCCCATCGAAGTGCCTGCAAACAAAGGTAACTGTTGAAAGTCGTGTGATTCGGTGGGAAAAAAGACGGTCATTGTAGAATGGGTCACTTCTGGAAACTGATTAATTCGTTGCTGCAAAACTTCACGTTGATCGCCTGCTTGATTGACGTCGTATAAAACATAGACTTGATCGGATTCGAAGCCTAAATTTTGGTTTTGTAAAAAATTAAGCTGTTGGGTCACAATCATCGTTCCTGTAATCAAGGCAATCGTAACGAGAAACTGAAGAACAACCAAACCATTCCTGAAATGAGATTTTCGAGTGCTTTTCCCTAGATTTCCTTTTAGTACTTCAGTAGGTTGAAAAGAGGACAGGACAAAAGCAGGATAAACGCCTGATAAAAAGGTAATAAAAATACCTAGTCCTGCGACTAGAAATATATTTTTAGCTACAATAAATTCACTGATCATCAGTGCCTTACCAGATAGTTGATTGAACCAAGGCAATGCTAGTAGCACCACACCAAATGCCAGTGTGAAAGCAGTTGCAGTAATCAAACTACTTTCTCCTAAGAACTGATAGATTAGGTTTTTACGTGCTGCTCCTATTGCTTTTCGGACACCGACTTCTCTGGCACGAGTAGCTGCTCTCGCCGTCGTTAGGTTGGCAAAATTAATACAAGCCAAAACGATAATGAAAAGTCCAATAATTAAAAATATTTGCACATATTGAAGATTACCATTCACCAAAAATTCATTCTTACGATGCGATTGCAGGTGAATATCTTTAGCTGGCATCAAGGAATATTTGACATAGTTTCCTGCTGCTGCAAATTCTTGATAAGGTACAGGTTTGCCTGCCAATAGAATGTCTGGAAACCATTCTGCTAAACGTTTGGAAAGCTTATGCTCTAGTGCCTTTGCAGAAGCATCTTTTTTCAAAAGTACGTAGGTTACCACATTGTTATCTCCCCAATTCAGGTTCTCTTCATCATCTACATAGTCGGGCAAGGACATAAAAATATTGAAATCAAAATGTGAATTTATAGGTAATTCTTCGACGACTCCAGTTATTTTGTGTGGCTCGTCATTGTTAATAATAATCGTTTCTCCAACTGGATTTTTTGCGCCAAAATATTTCTCTGCCACCTTTTGAGAAAGCACAACACAGCGTGGTTCTTTTAAGGCTGTGCTAGGATCACCTGCCACGAAATCAAAAGAAAGGATGTCAAAGATTTCATTATCAGCATAGATGAGTTGCTCTTCCAATAGCTTTTTATCGCCATATTCGAACCACATCGACCACCGCTTATGAAAACTAAAAGACTGCTCCACCTCAGGATAATCTTCTACTAAAGTAGTCTTCAAGGGGCGAGGAGAATAGATACTAATATCCGTCGTCTCACCTGATTTTAGGTCAGAATGAACTCGATAGATACGATCAATATTTTCATGGTATCGGTCAAAACTCCATTCATCTTGCAGATACATCAGTATGAATAAGAAGCTGCTTATCCCTAGCGTCAAGCCAAGTACATTAATTCCACTATATACTTTGTGTTTTGTGAAGTTTCGTAAACCAACTTTTAGATAATTTTTCCACATGATGATTTGTTTTATTCGTTTCGTAGTGACTCTACTGGATTTGTCAAAGCCGCTTTCATTGACTGAAAGCTCACCGTCAGCAGCGCAATCCCAATCGCCGCCAAACCTGCTAGCGCAAACACCCACCATTGAATATCAATGCGATAAATGAAATTGTCCAACCAATTGTGCATGATCCACCAAGTCAATGGAACTGCCAAGATTAGTGCAGCCACCACTAGACCTAAAAACTCTTTAGAAACCAATCCAAGAATCTGTTGGACCGTTGCGCCTAAGACTTTTCGGATACCTATTTCTCGTTTACGTCGCTCTACCGTGTAGGAAACTAAGCCTGCCAATCCTAAGCAGCAAATGAAAATGGCCAGCCCAGCGAAGATGTTGGCAATACTGCTGATGAGTTCTTCGGTGGCGAATTTCTCCTGAAATTCTTGGTCTATAAATTCATACTCAAAGGGATAATTAGGATTGTGTTTGGCGAATATGGTTTCGATGTCTTGCAGGGCTAGTTGAGGTTGCACACTAGTCGTTAAACGCATATTGATAATATGAGAACCTTCTGGGTTATAAAGTAATATCAAAGGATTCACAGGACTAAAAGGCGATTCTATCACCACATCTTCCATCACACCAATAACAGTACGTTCTCCACCAAAAGTCATTTTCATACCAACTGGATTTTCTAAACCCATAGCATTTATGGCTGCTTGATTGAAGATGATAGCGGCAGAATCTGAAGGCATACCAGAAAAGTCTCTACCTTCTGCCATTTTGATGCCAAAGGTGCTACTAAAATCTACATCTGCATTCATGTTAGAAAATATAATCTCTAAATCCGCTGGTTTGCCCGCCCAATCAGGAGAACTCCCTCGCCACCAAATATTGGTGATGGGAGAAGAGGTTTTGGTCACCGATTCCACTACGCCTGTTTTTAGCAATTCATCTTTGATCGCTGTAAAGTTTCTTTGTGTATCATCTGTGCCGTAGATCATAATCAA
This sequence comes from Bacteroidota bacterium, assembly GCA_039201015.1. Classification (GTDB taxonomy): domain Bacteria; phylum Bacteroidota; class Bacteroidia; order Chitinophagales; family Saprospiraceae; genus JAAUTG01. Next base: position 4,729 of record JBCCRX010000304.1, read on the forward strand.
ATTATCAGGATTGTAACCTAAATCTCGGTTTTTGGTGTGCTGAATTTGTTGAGCAATAATGATAGTAGCAGAAATCAATAAAATTGAAATTACAAACTGCCCAACGACCAAGACACGTCTCGGCCAACTCGATTTTTTGGCACTACGAAAAGTCCCTTTCAAGGTATTAAGTGCTTTGAAGGAAGAAAGATAAAGTGCAGGATAGCTTCCAGCTACTACACCTGTAAATACGATGATCGCAAGACAAGCCAGTAGGAAGTAAGGATGCCCTAGCGGAAGGGTCAATTGCTTATCTACTAACAAATTAAAAGAAGGTAACAGAAGGTAAACTGCTAGTATGGAAAAAACAAAAGCAAACAAGACCAGAATCATTGCTTCTGCATAAAATTGGGTCACTAATTGGCCTCTTTTTGAGCCCAAGGTCTTTTTGATGCCTATTTCTTTTGCTCTTCTTTTGGATTGAGCCGTAGAAAGGTTCATAAAGTTGACACAGGCAATGAGCAAGATGAATAGTCCAAGCATTGCAAAAAACCTAATGTATTGGATCATGCCTCCTATACTCTTCCCTTCCTTAAAATCATTATACAAACGCCATTTTTCCATTGGAAAAGTGAAATACGTACTTATTTTATCATGAGGCGCACGTTCGCGTTTTAAGGCAGTAATGTTTTGATCCAATGCGGTCATATCTGTACCAGCGGGGACTTGAATGTAAGCATTCCAAGAGGAGTTGTACCATTCATCCATTGCGCTAACAATAGCTGGATCAGAATAATTAAATGGCATGATAAATTCAAACTGAAAGCTGGAATTACCTGGCGGATCAGCTACAATAGCACTTACTTTGACCGCTCTATCGGTATTGATTCGTATGGATTTCCCTATAGCATCTTCTTGCCCAAAAAGTGTCGTAGCAGCAGATTGGGTCAGCACGATCGAGCTTGGATCGGTGATTGCTGAGCGAGCATCTCCGCTTATGAAATCCCAAGAAAACAGCTCAAAAAAGCTTTCTCCTACCGTATAACCTACTTGCCGAATTTTCTTATCCCCTACCGAAAAAATATAGGAATTTTGGTAGGTGGTCATGGTGGCATTTTTCACTTGTGGCAATTTCTCCTTTATTTCTTTTGCCAGTGGCAATACCATATTTCGATCTGTGAAAATTTGATTTTGATAGTCTCTATTGGCAATGACTTGATAGATTTCATCGTAATTTTCGTGAAATTTATCAAAGGTCAATTCGTAACTGACCGTCAATAGAATCAGTATCGCACTAGTAATTCCTATCGTCAGTCCCAGCAAATTGGTCGCTGCAAAGCTTTTGTTGCGCAGAAAATTGCGGAAGGCTATTTTAAAATAATTTTTAAGCATAATGATTTCTTTTTTATTCGTTTCTTAAAGAATTAATTGGATTCGCCAAAGCCGCCTTAACACTCTGCACACTTACTGTAAGCAAGGCAATCCCAATCGCTCCAATGCCCGTCAAAGCAAAAACCCACCACGAAATATGGATGCGATACGCAAAGTTTTCGAGCCACTGATTCATGGCGTAATAAGTAATGGGGATGGCGATGACGAAGGCAATGATGATAAGCCGCAGAAAGTCTTTGGAAAGCAAGGCAACTAGGCTACTGACGCTTGCACCTAGCACTTTTCGGATACCAATTTCTTTGGTGCGTTGCAAGACTTGATGAGACATTAAGCCAAATAAGCCCATGCAAGCAATGAACAAAGCTAAAAGGGTAAAAATATTGAAGGCTTTTCCAATACGTTGTTCTGATTCGTACATTCGTTGGTAGGCTTCGTCTAGGAACTGAACATCATAGGAATATTTGGGCAAAATGGTCTTCATCGTATTTTGGATGTGGGCAATCGTATTTTCTGCTTCCTCCATGTCCATTTTCAAAGCAATACGACCAAAACGACTTCGATTGCTATCGTTGTGTAAGGTCATGTAAAGTGGTTCGATCCTTAAATCGAAGGGTTGAAAGTGGAAATCCTTGACCACGCCAACCACTTGTCCATCCCGAAACTGTTTGCCGACTGCCGATTCCCAGCCAATGGCTTTGACTGCCGATTGATTTAAGATATATTTGGCGGTGGTGTCCGATGGCGTATTGGGCGAAAAATTTTGTCCTTCGACTAGCTCTATTTCAAAGACATCCAAGTAGTTATGATCGACGAAAAAGCGATAAATGGGCAATTGCGTTTCACTCGGATTGCCTTCCCAGGTACTTACGACTCCTTGGCTGTTGTTGTTCAATGGAAGGCTTCTAGTGAAAGATACTTCTTGAATTTTGGGATGCTTCAAAAGCTCTGTTCGGATGACTTCTGATTTTTCATTGACTTCCTCTTGTGCGTAAAAAATAAAAGCCACTTGATCTCGATTGTAGCCGATTTTTTTGTTCTGAATATACTGCAATTGACTATAAACAATGAGTCCACCTGTGCCGAGAACAATCGCTGCTACAAACTGTCCTGTCACCAACACATTCCTCAAAGAACGTCCTTTTTTGCTAGCACCAGAAAGCATACCCCGAAAAGCTTTCACTGGATTGACCTTCGATAGCACAAGCGAAGGATAAAGCCCTGATAAGCCTCCAATCAATAGTGCAAGTAGGAGCATTCCTACGAATATCCATTGATTGCCGACGACTAAAAATGGAATATCTACCGTCACTAACTGACTAAAAGCAGGCAACAGGAAAGAGACCAAGCCAACCGCCAATCCCAAACTCAACAGCGTCATCGCAAAAGATTCTCCTAGTAACTGTCGAATGAGTTGTCCTTTGTTTGCGCCCAATACCTTACGGACACCTACTTCTTTAAATCGGCGAGCAGAACGAACAGTCGCCAAATTCATATAATTAATGGCAGCCAAGAGTAAAATAATCAAGCCAATAGATGCAAAGAAATAGATGTTTGAAATGCTATTGTTTCGACCAATTTCAAAATTAATATCAGAGTATAAATGAATATCAGTGAGTTGCTGCAAAAAGAATCGTGCATCAATGTTGAGGCTAAGATCATATTTGATGTTAACGTAGTTTAAGGCGGACTGAATTTTTGGACCAAAGGCAGCGTGCATTTTTTCTTCCAGCACCTTATAATCATGACCTTCGGCTAGACGCAAATAGGCTCTATAATTGTTACTGATCCAACCTCCTTCTAAGTCATTGACATCATTGGCATAGTCCTCCCAATTTTGTAGGGATAGGATATAATCGTAGGTGAAGTGTTGATTCTTGGGTACATCCTCAATGACTCCTTTCACGGTGAGTAGTCGATCCTCTCCAAACTTGATTGTTTTACCAATAGGAGAAGTATTCCCAAAGTATTTTTGCGCCAGCGCGGCAGTCAGTATAATGCTATTAGGATCTTTCAAGGCTGATTTCCCTTCTCCTGCTATCACTGGAATCGTGAATACATCAAATAACCATTCATCTGCGTAAAGACCGAGTTCGCGGAATTTGTCTTTTTCTGTTGTGAGTAGGTTGTTGCCCAATTGTATGGTCGTAGCTGCTTCTACTTCAGGAAATGCTTCCATCAGACTAGCGGTTAATACAAGCGGTGTAGTGGCAAACTGATCCGAACCACGAAAAGCATTGCCTTTTTGCTGCTGCGCAATCCGATAAATTTGATCTACTTTTTCGTGCTGCTGATCGTAGCTCAATTCGTATTGCAGATAAAAAGCAATCA
>JBCCRX010000305.1:0-8417 GCA_039201015.1 Bacteroidota bacterium
AAACCTTGATTCGTTTGGAAGGACTCGACCTGTCCGCCTCACCGTGTCCGCCTTACCGTGTCCGCCTCAGGCGTGAGGCGTGAGGCTGACGTCCTTCTAAACGAAAACAAACGAAATTTAATAGTTGGCGATATCTTTCTAGAGATACTCGACCAAATGAAATCATTTAGAGCCTTTATTACAAACTCCCTAAATTTATTTTTTTACCATTACCAAGCTTTGATAGTCGTTATCATCTCCAAAAATCTTCCTACCATATCCATTTCTACTTCCTCTTGCTTTAGAATATGTTGCGCTTTTTCATAGAAAGGTCTTCTTTCTGCTACTTTTTGTGTTATGAACGTCGATAACTCCTCAGCAGATCGACCTGCCAAAAGCGGACGCTGCTCAGTTTCCGATGACAGACGTTGAACCAAAATAGGCGTTATCACATCCAAAAATACAGTTGTCCCCTTTTGATTCATCCAATGAATGTTGTCAAAAAAGCAAGGCGTACCACCACCCGTAGCAAGTACCAATTGTGATTGGCTTTCTAATGATTTCAGACAATCAGATTCTATTTGTCGAAAGGCAACTTCTCCATCTTCTATGAAAATTTCTGAAATAGATCTACCCGTTCTTTCCTCAATGTAATCATCCAAATCCAAGAAATCGTAGGCTAGCTTTGGAGCGATTCTTTTGCCCAAGTAGCTTTTACCGCTTCCCATGAAACCAATTATAAAAAGAAGCATATTATGTTTTTCTTTACTGACTTCTACTGGGCTATCCTTTATCAATAATCCGTGCAATTTTAGTCCAAACAGAACACAAGTGCTTGATATCCATATAGTTGCACTTATTTGCTTGATCGTATGTAAGACTTTCAAAGTTTTAGCTCAAAATGTACTAGTACTAAGGAAGATACTTCAAAAGTTGAACGTTTAGGTTTTACGAAAATTACCAAAGAAGCTTTTGCAGTTCAAAAATCATGCGAACTATTACAAGCTACAAAACTAGACTTGCTCACAATAAATTCCATAAATTTACATATTTATTAAGCAGATAAGAAAGTAGCAAATGGAAAAATAAAGAATGTAACCTATTGTTTTTCAGATAATTAAGCAGGACTAGATAGATTTAAAATTCGTACAAATATACCATATTTCGTTTTTCCTTTAAGCGCAAGAAGAAATATATTTGATTGATTTTCAACTAATCGCAAAAATGTTGATTGTATTCAAAAGAATTTCAAACCTTGTTGATAAATTTATTTTTAGCACATCTAATCATCACCAGGGTTTGACACAAAATGGAATTCCGCCCGATTCAAACAAATAAATGAACGAATTAAATAAGTACAGCAAACACGTAACACAAGATGAAACGCAGCCAGCCGCACAGGCAATGCTGCACGCCATAGGCATGACCGTAGAAGATTTGAAAAAGCCACAAGTGGGTATCGTAAGTACAGGTTGGGAAGGCAATCCCTGCAATATGCACTTGAATGGCTTGGCAAAAGAAGTGAAAAAAGGCGTACAGAGCACCAAAGACTTAATTGGACTAATTTTCCATACAATTGGTGTTAGCGATGGTATTTCAATGGGGACAAGTGGGATGCGTTATTCCTTGCCTTCCAGAGACATCATTGCCGATTCTATTGAAACTGTTGCTTCTGCGCAGTGGTACGACGCGGTCATCGCGGTGGTGGGTTGCGATAAGAATATGCCAGGTGCGATGATTGGTTTGTCGCGCCTCAATCGCCCTTCTATTTTGATGTATGGTGGCACGATTGCGCCTGGCTGTCACAACAACAAAAAATTGGACATTGTCTCCGCATTTGAATCCTACGCAGAATCATTGAGAGGAGAAATCGATCAAGAAGAATTGAGCAATATTATACAAAAGGCTTGCCCAGGAGCAGGAGCTTGCGGCGGTATGTACACTGCTAACACCATGGCTTCTGCTATAGAAGCTATGGGTATGAGCTTACCCTTCAGTTCTTCTTATCCTGCGGTGAGTGAATACAAGAAAAAAGAAGGAGACGAAGTAGGGAAAGCCATCAGACAATTGATCCAAAAAGACATCAAGCCAAGAGACATCATGACCCGAGCAGCTTTTGAAAATGCCATTACGCTGATCACTGTTCTGGGCGGTTCTACCAATGCTGTCATGCACCTTTTGGCGATGGCCAGAGCCGCTAACGTGGACTTGACCATTGATGACTTTCAAAAGATTAGTGATAAAACACCTTTTTTGGCAGACCTGAAACCAAGTGGTCAGTACGTCATGCAAGACCTATTTGAAGTAGGCGGTGTACCTGCGGTGCTAAAATTATTACTAGAGCATGATTTTATTCAAGGCGACTGCATGACGGTGACGGGCAATACGATGGCAGAAAACTTGAGTAAAGTGGCAAGTCTAAGCAAAGGGCAGAAAATCATCAAGCCATTTGATAAACCTGTGAAAGCGACAGGGCATTTACAAATCCTCTACGGCAATCTGGCAGAAAGGGGTTCTGTTGCTAAGATAACGGGCAAAGAAGGTTTGCTATTTGAAGGAAAAGCACGCGTTTTTGACAAGGAACAAGATGCGCTGGATGCCATCTATGATAGAGTCGTACAAGAAGGGGAAGTGATCGTTATCCGCTATTGTGGACCAAAAGGTGGACCGGGTATGCCAGAAATGTTGAAACCAACTTCTGCAATTATGGGCGCGGGTTTGGGCAAAAATGTAGCACTTATCACCGACGGTCGTTTTTCTGGCGGAACGCATGGCTTTGTTGTGGGGCACATCACGCCCGAAGCACAAGAAGGTGGCTTAATTGCTTTTGTAGAAAATGGCGATAAGATTACCATAGATGCGGTTAATAATGTGCTAAAAGTACATCTGACGGAAGAAGAAATCCTAAAGCGAAAAGCCAATTGGAAAGCACCTGCGTTAAAAGCTACGACAGGGGCGCTAAGAAAGTATGCACACTGTGTTTCGTCGGCAAGCGAAGGCTGCGTGACGGATATATTTTGATTGATTCTTTTTATTAAAAAACGCCCAAGCATTAATTCATTGAAAAATATATAATTATGCTTAATCCAAACAGCAATGACACTTTAGTAGCGACTTCGCCAAGAGTAAGCATTACGGGCGCAGAAGCCGTATTAAAGTGTCTGTTAAAGGAAGACGTGCGCTATATTTTCGGCTATCCAGGCGGAGCGATTATGCCTGTTTATGACTCTTTGTACCATTACCAAGATCGGTTGAAGCATATTTTACCTAGACACGAGCAAGGTGCCATACACGCTGCGGAAGGCTATGCGCGTGTGACCCGCGAAACGGGTGTTTGTATGGCAACCTCTGGACCAGGTGCCACTAATTTGATTACAGGTTTAGGGGACGCGATTTTGGATTCTACCCCATTGGTTTGCATCACTGGACAGGTATTTGAGCATTTGTTAGGTTCGGATGCCTTTCAAGAAATGGATGTCATTGGGTGCACGATGTCCGTGACCAAATGGAATTATCAAATCACAAAAGCCAGCGAGATTCCAGCGGTTTTTGCAAAGGCGTTTTACATTGCCAATTCTGGTCGTCCAGGACCTGTTTTGATTGATATTACAAAGAATGCGCAACTGGAGCAAATGGAATTTAGCTACCGTCGAAAACCAGTTGTCCGCAGTTATAATCCAGTGCCAAAACTGGACATGGAAGCTATTCGAGAGGCGGCTGAATTGATTAATACAGCTCAAAAACCAATGATACTGGCGGGACATGGCATTCAAATTGCGCATGCACAGGACGAGTTTAAGGCATTTGTAGAGAAAACGGGTATTCCGCTAGGCTGCACCATACATGGTTTATCTTCTATTCCCTCTAGCCATGACCTAAATATGGGCATGCTAGGAATGCACGGCAATTACGGACCAAATATCAAGCAAAACGAATGTGACGTATTGATTGCGGTTGGTATGCGCTTCGATGATCGCGTGACGGGTAATTTGCAGAAGTACGCCAAGCAAGCCAAGGTCATTCACATTGAAATCGATCCTTCTGAGATTGATAAAAATGTAAAAACAGCAGTAGCGATTAATGCGGATGCGAAAGAGGCTTTGCAAGCATTGATTCCACAAGTGAAAAAGAAGAGCTACCCAGCATGGATCGCGGAATTTGAAGAATGTCACCGCATCGAAACCGAAAAAGTCATTCTTAAAGATACTCGTGCTTCTGAAGACGGACAAATTAAAATGGGTATGGCGGTAAAAGAAGTTTCAGATCAAACCGACGGTCAAGCTGTCGTTGCGACGGATGTGGGGCAGCACCAAATGGTGGCAGCACGCTACTATCGCTACGATAGTACCAATCAATGGGTGTCATCGGGTGGTGCGGGCACTATGGGCTATGGTTTGCCTGCTGCTTTCGGCGCGAAACTAGCGCAGCCAGAGCGAGAAGTGGTTGCCTTCATCGGAGACGGTGGTTTTCAAATGACTATACAAGAACTCGGTATGTGTGCCCAATGGAATGTGGGTGTAAAGATTGTATTGTTAGATAATAACTATCTTGGTATGGTGCGCCAATGGCAACAGCTTTTCTTTGAGCGGCGTTATTCTTCCGTAGAGCTGCAAAATCCAGACTTCATTAAAATTGCGGAAGGTTTTGGGGTTGCGGGTCGAAAGATTACGAAGCCAGAAGAGTTGAGAGGTGCAGTGGCAGAAATGCTAGAATACGATGGTCCTTTTCTGCTGCATATCATGGTAGAAAAAGAGGAGAATGTCTTTCCAATGGTGCCCTCAGGTGCATCAGTTAGCGAGATTATTTTAGAGCCTAGCGAGATAAATCGTTAATGATAGATTACATCATTGTTGGACAAGGCTTGGCGGGAACACTGTTGAGCCACTTTTTGGAAGCAGAAGGGAGAAAAGTCGTCTTGATTGACCAATATCATCAATCTGCGGCTTCTGCGGTGGCGGCAGGTATCATCAATCCAATCACGGGACGACGCTACGTGAAAAGTTGGAAAATTGAAAGTTTATTACCCTTTGCACAAGCAACTTATCAAGGCTTGGAGCAACTGCTGGGCGTCCAAATCTATCATCCTAGGAATGTATTACGCACCCTCTACAATCATCGTGAGGCAGCGGATTGGGATATCCGAATGGAAGAAGTTGCCTATCAAAATTATATGCTGAAAACGGTTAAGCTCGGTGCTTACGAAAAGTTTACACAGCCCGCTTACGCCTACAGAGAAGTTAGACAATCGGCGCAAGTAAAGATCGGAAATTTAATAAGTGCATATCGAAAAAAGCTACTCACAGAAGACCGATTGATAGAAGCCCGTTTTGATTTTGATGCGCTAAAACTAGAAGCGCAATCAGTGGCTTACAAGAACATGAGAGCCACCAAAATTATTTTCTGCGAAGGATATCAAGCAAAGCAAAACCCATTTTTCAATTATTTGCCCTTTGGTGGTACGAAAGGCGAAGTATTGATCGTCAGAATTCCTAACGTGCAGTTTGAGAAGATGCTAAAACAACGCGTTTTTATCGTTCCTTTAGGAGCAGATTTGTATTGGATTGGTGCCACCAATGACTGGAACTACAAAGACGATCAACCCACCGAAGCAGGACATCAATATTTATCGGATCGTCTTACAGAAGTGCTGAATATTCCCTTTGAAATTGTATCGCACCAAGCTGCTGTTCGCCCGACGGTCAAGGATCGACGTCCCTTTTTGGGTTTGCATCCAGCATATCCGCAAATGGGTATTTTCAATGGCTTAGGGACGAAAGGTGCCTCTTTAGGACCTTTCTTCGCCAAGCATTTCGTGGGTTTTTTGACCCAAAAACAAGCACTTTTGCAGGAGGTAGATATTCAGCGTTTCTCTTTTGAATCAATCAAATAATACCTTTTTGTTTCAAAATATACAGCAACTCTGGCGTATTGCTCGCTCCATATTTCTCTCGTAGATTCTTACAATGGTCTCGAACGGTATGCACCGAAATAAATAATTCCTTTGCGATCTCTTCTGCCTTCATTCCTCGTTCCAAATAGGTCAAAATCTCTCGTTCTCTAGCAGAAGGCATATTATTCATTAGCTCAATTGCTGCTGGCACTATTTTTTTTACATCTTCGCTAAAGAAACTTTCCCCATTGTGCGCAACTGTCCTAATGGCACTCAATATTTCTTCTCCAGAGCAACCTTTGTCCAAATAACCTTGTGCCCCCATTTTAATGGCTTTACCAACTGCTGCTTCATCTATCCGAATCGAATAAAATAAGATATGTGTCTGAGGGTACTTCTTCGATTGAATAATTTTTTCTGCAATCTCCAAACCCTCGTCCAAATCTGGCATTTTGATGTCCGTAAAGACGATATCAACCTGCTGCTCACAAGTTTTTAGATAATTGTGAATCGCTGGCGCACTGGTGACACGCTCTACTATTTCTATGTCTTCTTCTCCTTCAAATATCAATTCCAATCCGTCCAGCATAATAGGATGGTCATCCGCCAAAAGTACCTTTATCATGTTTTAATCTGCTGTTGTTGATATGGATTTTTTTTCACAACACTAATATCCACTTTATTTTCTACTAAATCTGCTTTTTCGATGATATTTGAGAGGATTCTCAAACTAATACTTTAGAAAGCTGTAAGCAAAACTTGAAATCTTCTCGCTATTAAATTAGGGCTAGAAGCAGTAAGATAGACCAACTTGAGCTAGGACAAGCCAAGTCGTAAACATTGAGTAAAGAAGGCTGTTTCAACTAATATGAATGAAATTTGGAAACAAATCAAGTCGCTTTTTTCGACGGTAGAACGAAGTTCGCCATTGCAGCCTGCCATTCACGAACTAATTGAACGGAGTGATGAAGAGAAACAGGATTACGAACATTGGAAAAGGACTTTAGTACGCCGCAGATTATCAGATTGGTTGAATCAGCAGTTCGCCCTCTATCAATCTTTACCGAACGAAACCGATGCTGCTATAGATTTTTTGCATACCCCCAACATGAAAGGCTTCGTCATTTTTTTTCACCAAACACAATACAGTAAGCGCGATGCAATTCATTTTCTGGATTATCTAAGAGAAAAAGTGCGACAACTCAATTATCGCTTACAACTTTCGGATGTCCGAACTTATAACCGTCCAAAGTGGGTAGAAAGCATCCAAAAACACTACTTGAAACCCAGAACCACTTTTGAAGAAGGTAAAAAAATAGACCAGCAATTCGGAAATATCAGCATTGATCTTTTGCTACGTGATGACCGACCACATTACCTACGATTTAGTGCCACGGTTTACCAAGATCATCTCTACCAAGACGCGCAAAGCTTTGAACAACTGATGCAGTTGATTTCTTGAAGATAGAAAATTGAGTTTTTAAATAAAAAACGTTCATACACCTCTCCCAAAGCTATTTTATGAAATTATCACTTGCTTTTTCTCCTTGTCCCAATGATACTTTTCTTTTCTATGGTATGATTCATGGGAAAATTGATACGGAAGGGCTGTCCTTTGAGGTAATGATGGCAGATGTAGAAGAATTGAACCAAAAGGCATTTGCTAATGAATTGAACATCACCAAATTGAGCTATCATGCCTACGCTTACTTGATGCAAGAATATGTCTTGCTCGATGCAGGCAGTGCTTTGGGAAATAATTGTGGACCTTTGCTGATTGCGAAAAAGAAATGGTCTGCAAAAGAATTAGAAAATAAGAAAGTCGCTATTCCAGGGAAATACACAACTGCCCATTTTTTGTTCAGCTTGGCTTACCCCAATGTGAAACAAAAAAAAGAATTGCTCTTTTCTGAAATAGAAACCGCCGTATTGGAGGAGCAGGTGCAAGCGGGCGTCATCATCCACGAAAATCGCTTTACTTATCAGGATAAAGGATTGATAAAGATTATAGATTTAGGCGAATTTTGGGAATCCACTTATCAACTTCCCATTCCATTGGGGGGCATTGTCATTCAGCGTTCTTTGCCTAAACAAATACAGCAAAGCGTGAATCGAGTGCTGCGCAGAAGTGTAGAATATGCCTTTGAAAATGAGACAGTTACAATGCCTTTCGTACGCCAGTATGCACAAGAAATGGAAGAACAAGTAATGAAACAACACATTGCCCTCTACGTCAATGACTACACGATTGACTTAGGAGTAAAAGGAAAAGCTGCTGTTCATCAACTCTTTGAGGTGGCTTGGAAACAAGGTATTATTCCAAAGCGTATCGGTAGCAATCGCCTCTTTCTGTAAGAGAAACTGAGAGGTTGAGAATTTGAGAGGTTGAGAGGTTGAGAATTTGAGAGGTTGAGAGGTTGAGAATTTGAGAGGTTGAGAATTTGAGAGGTTGAGAATTTGAGAGGTTGAGAATTTGAGAGGTTGAGAATTTGAGAGGTTGAGAATTTGAGAGGTTGAGAATTTGAGAGGTTGAGAATTTGAGAGGTTG
>JBCCRX010000306.1:0-8407 GCA_039201015.1 Bacteroidota bacterium
CTACAAGGGACCTCTTATCGTCCCGTGCCTATCAATTCAGGTCGAGCCTATGGCGTGTATGCACAAGCAGGCAATGCCGATATCAATTATGGTTTGTATGCTTCTTTGCGTGGCAACAATCGCGGAGCAGCGGTATTTGGCACGACGGGTGATAACGGTTCTTCCGCAGTCCTATTTAATGGACGCTGGGCGGGCTATTTCTTGGGACGCGGCTACTTTAGCGAGGATGTAGGTATTGGGACAAATACCTCTAATCACCGCTTGGAAGTCAAAGATAATGCCAATCCAAACAATGTATTGACGAAGTTCTCCGATAGCCAAGATCAGCAAATTTTCTTTGTGCCTAGACTAGGCGGCGGCGGTTACAATTGGATCACTCAACAAGATGATGCGGGTATTTTTTGGTCGGATAACACCAACCAGAATAATGATGCAGGTTTTGTGATTTCTCCATGGAAAAGCGGCTGGCACGGAACACGTTTTGCACCCAATGGAAAAGTACATATCGGTGGCGGTACAACCGACGACAAATTGCAAGTAGGTGTTGGCTTGACGAAGCTGAATATCGGTAGCGCAGGTGGTCAAGACCTCAATTGGGGAACTTCTTATATCGGATTCAATGCAGGACGTGCCAGCAGTGGTTGGAAATTTGAAAATGACGGCGCAAACAATGGTGGTGGCGTAGTTTACACTAGCGTTGGTGGTACGATGTATTTCGTCACAGAGAAAAGTACAGGTGCAAGCGATAAATTTTTAGCGGACACGGATATTTGGGACAGAAGAAAAATGAGCATAGATCAAGAAGGCAAAGTAGCGATTGGTCATGTCAACACACCTGGCAACTACAAACTCTATGTAGAAGATGGCATTCTTACCGAACACATCAAAGTGGCTTTGCACGGCACAGCAGACTGGGCAGACTATGTATTTCAAGAGGAGTATGACTTGAAAACCCTAGAGGAAGTGGAAGCGCATATCGAAGCCAAAGGTCATTTGCACAACACGCCTTCTGCGGCGACATTGGTAGCAGATGGTGGTGTAGAGTTGAAAGCAGCGACTGTCAATCAGCAAGAGAAAATCGAGGAATTGTTTCTGCATTTGATCGAAATGAATAAGCGATTGAAGGATTTGGAACAGGAGAATGAAGCATTGAAAGTGCGATTGGATCAGCAATAAAAATTCCTAATTAAGACTTGCAGTGATGTGCTGCAAGTTTTTTACAAAAAACGTAAGAAATGAAATATATCAATCAAATCATAGCCGTAGTGCTGTGCATTTTCAGTTTGACCTCAACGGCACAAGATGCAAGCCTACCGAGTCAAGAACTGTATTTAAAATTAGCAGACTCTTATCCTATCGAATTCAATACGGATTCACCAGAAGTAAACATTGAAGAGCAAGTAGCTTTCCTACAGCCTTTTATAGAACGCTACCAAATAGCTTCCCTAGAAAGCAGCTTTTACTTCGCTGAATCGGAGCTGTTGAAACGAACCTTGAGATTTAGCATTCCCAACGAAGTGTCTATTGACGCGATCATTGAATCATTGAGTAGTTTAGAAGAGGTAGAATATGCCGAGCCCGTTCCTATCTACGAACTGACTTATACTCCCAATGATTTAGGCGGAAATTCGACTGGCGCGCAATGGTATTTGCATAGAATCAATGCAAAGCAAGCATGGGATGTCACAAGGGGAGATAATATCGTGGTAGCCGTTGTGGATAATGCTTTCCAACTCAATCATCCTGATCTAGCTGGAAATTTTGTGGCGGGCAGAGATGTAGCAGATAATGATAACAATCCAAATATTCCAAATACCAGTTTTACACACGGTACGCACGTTGCGGGCTTAGTAGGAGCGAGCACGGACAACGGCTTAGGAATCGCTTCCATTGGCTACAATATAGATGTGATGCCCATTAAAGCCACCAGAAGCAGTTACCCACCTAATTTTATCACCAATGGTTACGAAGGCATCACTTGGGCGGCGCAAAATGGGGCGGATGTCATTAATTGTTCTTGGGGTGGAGGTGGTTATAGCACTACGGGTCAAAATGTAATCAATACTGCACACAATTTAGGTGCAGTGATCGTAGCTTCCGCTGGAAACGGTAGTTCGAGTAGCCCATCTTATCCCGCAGCTTATAATCACATCATCAGTGTAGCTAGTACTTATACCAGTGATCAGAAAAGCAATTTCTCCAATTATGGTACTTGGGTGGATATTGCTGCGCCAGGGCAGAATATACGAAGCACATTGCCTTTAAACACATACGGAAATATGTCAGGCACGTCTATGGCTGCTCCTATTGTAGCAGGTCTGTGCGGCTTAATTTTATCTGCCGATCCCAGCATGTCGTCATTAAGTGTAGAACAATGTTTAGAAAATACAGCAGATAATATTGATGCTGCCAATCCTTCCTATATCGGACAACTAGGGGCAGGAAGAATCAATGCTTATCAAGCCGTCTTGTGCGCTAGTGCGAGCTGCCCCAATTTTGTCCTGACCAGCCCAAGCGACGACATTTATACCAGCATTAAGTACGAAGCAGATCAATACATCATTGCTAGCAATGCTATCTTCGGAGGCGCGGATGCCGAGTATGATGCAGGTAATTATATTGAATTGAATGCTGGATTTTCGGCAGAAATTGCTAGTGTGTTTGAGGCATACATTGACGGCTGTGGTGGCTTGAGATCAAATGGAGGAAATGCAACAGAACAACGTTCCATTTTAGAGGAAGAAATGCAAGAAGGAAAAATCACGTTGTCATCTATCGAAATTTATCCCAATCCTTTCCGCACACAAACAACAATTAGCTACGAATTAAGTCAAAGCAGCCATGTTCGAGCTGGCTTATTCGATGCACAAGGTAGAAAGATTCGCGTGTTGCTATCTGATACTGTACAGGAGGCTGGAAAGCAACAGCTACTGCTCAATAGTGAAGATTTGAGTGCTGGATTATATTATTGTCAGCTACAAATTGGGGATCAATTGTTTTCTAAAAAATTGGTACTGGTAGAATAGAGCGGTCGTCCTTGTAGCTCTAAATAATGGTGAGTACGGTAATGTGCTTACCATTTTTTATTTTGTATTGTAAGGATTTTCTTTGTGATCAAGGGTTTTCTCACAAAAGCAAGCAAGAGTCAAAAAGAACTGGTCTTACGTGTTCTTAAATGTCCTTAAGTGTTTCAAAAGACGTCCTACTTTGCAGTTTAGCTACTGCAAAATAGCGCATTGAATTTTATAGGAAAACCCTATTTTGTGATCTAAAATCAAGGTGTCTCCAAAATCAACAATGAAACAACAAAAAATGAACATAGGAATAATTGGCGCAGGTGCAATGGGTAGCGGCATCGCACAAGTGGCAGCGACGGCGAGTTGCGAGGTATTGGTATTTGACGCTTCCACAAAAGCGATAGAAAAAAGTAGAACAAAATTAGCAAAAATACTTGCTCGGCAAGTCGAAAAAGAACGAATGACTAGCACACAAGTCGAAGGGATTCA
This sequence comes from Bacteroidota bacterium, assembly GCA_039201015.1. Lineage (GTDB taxonomy): Bacteria > Bacteroidota > Bacteroidia > Chitinophagales > Saprospiraceae > JAAUTG01. Next base: position 3,507 of record JBCCRX010000306.1, read on the forward strand.
AGCACGCATAAAGTACGTTCAAGGCTTGAAGCATTTGGCGGCTTGTGATTGGGTAATTGAAGCGATTGTTGAAGATATAGCCATTAAAAAAAGCGTTTTTCGAGCATTAGAAGCCGTCGTTTCCGATCAATGTATCATAGCGTCCAATACTTCTTCGCTTTCGATTACTGCTTTGGCGGCGGCACTTCAGCGTCCCGAGCGTTTCATTGGAATACATTTTTTCAATCCTGCGCCCTTAATGAAATTGGTTGAAATTATTCCTGCGATTCAGACGGATGTCGAAATTATAAAAAAGGCTGAAAATCTCCTTACTGATTGGGGCAAAGTGACTGTTTTAGCCAAAGATACGCCTGGTTTCATTGTCAATAAAGTGGCGCGTCCTTTTTACAGCGAGGCACTACGCATTTATGAAGAAGGCATAGCAGATGTTGCGACCATAGATTGGGCGATGACCGAAATCGGTGGCTTTCGTATGGGACCTTTTGCGCTGATGGATTTCATTGGACATGATGTCAATTATGTAGTCACGGAAACGGTGTTCAAAGCCTTTTACTACGATGCGCGCTACCGTCCTTCTTTTGCGCAAAAGCGTTTGGTGGAGGCAGGTTATTTGGGTAGAAAATCAGGAAGAGGTTTCTATGATTATCGCGAAGGTACTGATAATCAAATCATTGCAAAAGACAAACAACTAGCTCAGCAAATCGTGGATCGAATGGTCATTATGCTAATCAACGAAGCGGCAGATACTTTACATTACGGCATTGCCAGCAAAGAAGATATAGATATTGCGATGACGAAAGGCGTTAATTATCCAAGAGGACTACTGCGATGGGCAGATGAAAAAGGCATCGTCAACTGCGTAAAAGCAATGGATGAACTCTACGACAATTACCACGAAGACCGCTATCGTTGCAGTCCGCTCTTGCGAAAAATGGCGAATGATGGAACGACATTTTTTTGATACAGAAATAAGTAAAATCTCTTGTACAAGCGTCAACTATTTTTTCCTAAAATAAATACTAATCGGCACACCAGAGAGCGGAAAATTCTTCCTTAACTGATTCTCTAAAAAGTTTTTGTAGCTATCTTGTACGTGATCTGGATAATTGCAGAAAAAAGCGAAAGCAGGATGATAGGTAGGGAGCTGTGTAACGTATTTGATTTTAATGAATTTACCACGATAGGCAGGCGGCGGATAGCGTTCCATGGCTTGCAGCATAATGTCATTCAGCACCGAAGTTTTGATTTTCTGCTGACGGTTTTTATACACTTCTAAAGCTTTTTCTACACCTTTAAAAATGCGGATTTTCTCCAGAGCAGATACAAAAATAATCGGTACATCTTTAAAAGGGGAAAGTTTTCTACGAATACGCTCTTCAAATTCTTTTGCCGTATTGGTTTCTTTCTCTACAGCATCCCATTTGTTCACCAAAATTACAACCCCTTTTTTACGCCGCACAATGATTTTAAAGATGCTCATGTCTTGCGATTCTACGCCTGTTTGCGCGTCAATCATCAGTATGACTACATCCGCTTCTTCTATGGCTTTGATCGCTCGCAACACGGAATAAAACTCCAAATCTTCGTGTACTTTTCCTTTTTTGCGGATGCCAGCCGTATCAATCACCAAAAATTCCTTTCCAAACTTATCGTATTTGCTGTGAATAGAGTCGCGCGTTGTGCCTGCAATTTCCGTTACGATATTGCGCTCTTCACCGAGCAAGGCATTGGTCAAAGAAGATTTTCCGACATTCGGTTGTCCGACAATGGCGATCTTAGGTAAATCTGTTTCTAGGGGTTGGTCTTCCGTAATTTTCTCAGAAACAGCATCCAGTACTTCTCCCGAGCCACTGCCCGAAAGGGAGGATAAAAAATAGGTTTCTTCAAAGCCCAAACTCCAAAATTCATTGGCTGCCAACTGTCGATTGTGGTTATCCACTTTATTAACCACCAGAATGACTTGCTTATCTGATTTTCGCAGCATGCTTGCAATTTGGTCGTCCAAATCTGTGATGCCCGTCGTTACATCTACCATAAAAACAATAACAGAGGCTTCTTCAATGGCAATCCGGACTTGCCTCCGAATGGCTGCCTCAAAAATATCATCCGAGTGCTCTACAAATCCACCCGTATCTACTACCGTAAATTGCTTCCCATTCCACTCTGTCATACCGTATTGTCGATCACGCGTCACCCCACTCACATCATCTATAATCGCCTGACGCTCACCGATTAAACGATTATAAAAAGTAGATTTTCCTACGTTTGGTCTTCCGACTATTGCTACTATGTTACCCATTTTCTTTGTTTAACTATTGGCGTGCTAAGCTAGTAATTTTCAACTTTCCATCTTCAATTTTTTATTGATTTTTATACCCAAACTGCTTCAACAGCCGATCATCATTTCTCCAATTGTCCTTCACTTTAATGTGCAGTTCTAAAAATACCTTGCGCTCCAAAAAAGTTTCCATGGCTTTACGAGCATCCGTTCCTAATTGTTTGATTGCCTTCCCATTTTTGCCGATCATAATAGATTTTTGCGTGGGGCGTTCCACAAAGATAGTAGCATGGATGCGCACCAAATCTTCGCCCGCATTGGTTTTGGTTTCTTTGAAACTATCGACTATCACTTCTACTGAATAAGGAATCTCTTGATGATAATTCAATAAAATTTTTTCTCGAATGATTTCACTCATGAAAAAACGCTCCGAGCGATCCGTAAATTGATCTTTGGGATAATAGGCTGGTCCTTCGGATAGCTGTTCAATAATAGATTCCAATAGTGAAGTCGTATTGGTTTTTAGAAGAGCAGAAATCGGAAAAACATGCGCTTTGAGTAAGCGTTTTCGCCAATCTGATTCCAACTGCTGTAGCTGTTCTGGCGTAATCGTATCCGTTTTATTTAGCACTAGAAAAAGTGGTATCTCTAAATTGTTCAAACGCTCCAAAAGAGCTGTATTTTCTTTATATTCTTCTTGAACATCGACCACGTAAAGCATAATATCCGCATCCTCAAAAGTAGAGTAAGCAAAGCTATTCATGGCACTTTGCATTTTATAAGAAGGGTCTTTTATCATGCCTGGCGTATCAGAAAAGACAATTTGATAATCTACTTCGTTCAGAATACCAATAATGCGATGGCGGGTAGTTTGCGGCTTATTGGTGATGATAGACATACGCTCACCAATCAAAGCATTCAGGAGGGTTGACTTCCCGACATTGGGCTGACCGATAATATTGACAAAACCTGATTTGTGTTCGCTCATATTATTAGTTGTGAAGGATTGAAATAGAGGCTTTCGTCAAAGGTATAAGTATCGAAATACGCTAGTTTGTTTATGTACTAGAATGATCTGATTCTTGCTCAATAATTTTTTTTGGATACTTTCAATCACAAATCTCTATAAGCAATGCTGTTGATTTGTTTAAATTGTTTATAATGAGCATTTTACACAAGTTTATTGCTCAAATAAATCAATTTAATATACTGGTAATCAATAAATTGAACCTTAGCATCCCTTCTTACCTTAGTGGTTTAAGTAGGATGGGTTATTTAGAAGAAATCTACCCAAAAACAGTTACTTTTCTCAAATTTTAAGTCATAATAATATTACAAAAAAACTGATTATAACGGAATGCGGTGCTTAGTAAATGCTGCAATAACTTTTCATAAGCGTTGAAATTCCATATACTTCGCTACTGAGGCAGCGAAGGGAACTTCAGGCGGGAGAGATGAATCGGCGGTAAAACCGCCGATTCATCTCTCTCGCCAAAAGGATTTTCGCGCTGAAGGCGCGGAAAACAACTCAACTTACTGATTTTTAGAGACTTCTTTCTTTCACCGCAAAACCTTACAATCAGCAAAAAAAAATAGGTATCTAATACCTATTCAACTACTCGAAAACTAATTCCGTGAACATAACTTATGAAAAAAGCTCAGATGTAGATATCTGGGCTTTTTTATTTTGTTGATACCAAAAGCGCGAAACTCATTCTTCAAAAAAACGGTCGTAATTACCGTTCTTTTCTTGTGTCCGTTGCTGTTTTATGGGCTTTCTTTTATCTTTAATCTCTTCAAAATCAATGTATTCCCCAATCTTTGCTTGTTCTTCTTCCTCGAATACATTGCCCGATGCTTTCATCGCCCTATCCAGTCGCCAAGTAAAAAAAGCACGTCCAAAAAGAACTGCTGCCAGAACAGGATAGAACACCATGCTCAACAAACTCAAACCAATTCCCATAAGAGGATTTTTCTTAATGACCGAGACGACCCAATTGAAATAATTGACAATAATTTTGTAGTCAATGATGGCGGTAATAATTAAAAGTGGAATCGCAATGAAAGTCAATAGGCGATAAGCAATACGCGCCAGACTGAACAGCAGTATAAACATAACGACTAACATTACCGCACCAATAATTAAGCTTCCTGTATTGACTTTTCCGTTTCCCCAAAATTTTTTATCGTTCATGATTCCTCTTTCTTTTTAAGAAAATATAGTAGAAGTTTTTTCTGCCCAGAGATACGCAAAGGAAGGTCGAATAAGTAAATTTCTAGCTACCGATTCAGAGGGTTACAAACTTTGTACGCCTTTGAGAACTGCTCATTGCTCTTTGAGCATCTACCAATAGAAACTACTTACGCAAGAACAATGTTCTGCTCCAAAGACCAGTCTAAGCATTTTTTCGATTAAAAATAATTTTGGTTCATCGGTGAATATTGTGGAGATCAGAGAAATTCAACCAAAACCCTATTACGAAAAGCTTGAAAATTTCTATATCCAAAAGCTCTACGTTTCATCATTTTGATTCTATTATTGATTCCCTCAACAATTCCGTTGCTCCATTTACCATCAAAATAATTGAGAATATATTCATACCAATTGGAGAAGGTTTTAATA
>JBCCRX010000307.1:0-8406 GCA_039201015.1 Bacteroidota bacterium
CTGGAGTGTAGTTGACGGCAGTGCCAACCATCCGATGGTAAAGATGAGCCATAGCAAGCTCACCTTCATGGTGTTTATGATTGAATAAACCATGATTATATATTTTTTAGTTGGAGTGTGTTATTTAAGTTTTAGTGATACCGTTAGTGTCTGTGTCCCGACGGGCACGAGTCCGACGTCCCATATCCTGGTCAGATTGGAGTAGTCGCCCTGAGAGGCAATCGCACTTACAAAATCTGTATTGGATGGAATATTGACTTGTACTTGCACATCGTTGACGTCCGTTCCGCCTTCATTGGTAAGCGTGAAGGTGAAGTCAACAAATTCGCCAGAGTTAGCACTTCTCGAAGCCTGATCGACTTCCAGTTTCAAGTCGGATGCACAGAGCGGAGAAAGCAAGTTGGCATCAATAGATGTGCCGATGCCTTGTCCACTTCCTGCCAAGAGTGGTATACCAGTATTACTAATCCCTCCCGTGATGCGATTGTCAATATCTAGGTTTGCGAAGGTGATTGAGCCATCACCTTCTACAGCATCAGGACAATCATCGTCATCGCTATCGGTATCAAAAGCATCTACTGTCAAATCCATATCTGTATCTAAACTACATCGTTCTAAATAGACACACATATCAGTCTCTCCCTCTAGGATATACTGCGCCATGAAGGCATACACATTTGCTAACATAATATCACTAGTAGAGCTAATGCCGTTATTGCTAGTCAAAGCACCAGTTTCACTAAACAAACCAACATCAGCTACAAAAATATCTTGTGTAGCTAAGTCTATTAAGCCTACGATACCTCCTACTGCATCTTGCATAATTGAGCAGAATGGATCATTTCCAGGTTGAAAGATTCCTTGATATGTACCTGCCTGATTGAAGCCACTGACAGTACCAAAAGGACCTGTAAATATAGCCCTACCTGTATTGGTTGCTTGAGTCGGATTTGTTGTACCGTTCACCGGTAAGTGATCTGACCATTGCCGTATCAATCCTTGAAAGCCAAATACTACATTTTGAGGAGACAATAATGACCAGTTGTAGAGTGCATTGAGCTGTGTATTGGTAACATTACTAGGTAAGTCATCTCGATCCGAACCATTTAATCCAAATTGAAATATTTGGCATCCTTGGTTAACAAGATTGGAAACAGTAATATTGGCAGGCGTAATCTCGACTAAATTGAAGGTAACTTTGTAAGTACCTGTGGGACCAAAATTGGCAGGATTCTCCAACTTATTGTCTGTAAAAGTCATATTGCCTCCATTGATGCCATTGACATCTTGATTGTAGCAGACTGTTACAGTATTAGTAGTTGCCCCTCCAGGAGCGTCTATAAAATCAAAATCTCCACACTCATCTTCATCTAGAATACCGTCATTATCGTCATCCTCGTCAATAATATCTCCTATACCATCTCCATCATTATCCGCACAAGCATCTACTTGACTATTGGTTAGATAAGGCTGTAAAGTATAGTTCAAAATACCATTGTCGGGCATGGTTTCTAGGCTATTAGCCAATCCATTATTACCTACATTAGGAGTAGGACTGTCGGCATCTACCGTTTGGTTGGTCACCGCACCAGCACCTGATTCTGCTAGATCGGAACAACCATCGCCATCAGAGTCCAAGTCAAAAATATCGAATACCATGTCTCCGTCTGTATCTTGTGTACAGGCTTCTAGATATTGACACATATCCACTTGCCCTTCCAAAATGTATTGTGCCATGAAGGCGTAGAGGTTGGCAAGCATGATGTCACTATTCGAGGACACACCATCGTTATTGGTCAATGCGCCTGTCTCACTGAATAGACCATAATCTCCGACAAAAATATCCTGTGAAGTGATGTCCACTAAACCAACCACTCCACCTACGGCATCTTGCATAATTGGGCAGAATGGATCAGAACCTATTTGATATGTCCCTCGATAAGTACCTGCTTGATTGAAGCCGGTAACTGTGCCGAATGGTCCTCCGAAGATAGCTCTACCTGTGGTAGTTGCTTGTGTCGGATTGGTAGTTCCATCCACTGCAATGTGGTCAGACCATCTAAGTATCAATCCTTGGAATCCTAAAACGATATTCTGCGGTGACAGAAGTGACCACTCGTATAATGCGTCCAGCTGATCGCTTGTTAAATTAGTAGGCAATTCCTCTCTAACAGTACCATCGCCCCCATAATGAAAGATTTGGCATCCTTGAGCTACCAAATTGGCAGTAGTTACATCTACAGGATCAATTTCGACTAAATTGAAAGTTGCTTTGTAAGTGCCAGTGGGACCGAAGTTATCAGGATTGGTGAGCTTATTGTCGGTAAAGGTCATATTCGAGCCATTGATACCATTTGTATCTTCGTTGTAGCACACAGTGATTGTATTGCTAGTTGATCCTCCCGGCATATCTGAGAATACGAAATTACCGCATTCTTCTATGTCAGGCACACCATCGTTGTCGTCGTCTATATCTATTTCATTAGGAATACCATCGTCATCAAAGTCACAATTGTTGGCAAACTTATTCGGGTCTAAACATGGGCAATCCAAATTGAAATAGCCTCCGTTCTGACTATCACCCACTTTTTGTCCACCACTTACCACTAAAGGCACACCGTTTGCATCCACACCTCCTGTCAATCTTCCATTGGCATCCACAGCAGTTAGTATTTGGTCGCCTTCTAAGGCATCGAAACAACCGTCACCGTCTGAATCAACATCAAGATGATTGAGTAAATTATCATTATCAAAATCTGCTTCGCATATTCCAGGCAGTAGAGGAGCAGCCTCTAGTCGTTCTGTCGTTCCTTCTACTTCACTCAACCACTCGTCTTCATCAACGCGTCCAGAAGTACAAAACATTCTGTAAAAAGTGTAAGGCGCTAGATTTTGAGAAAGTGGAATTTCATAGACCGTATTAGGGTCATCCATCAACAGCCCGTTAGTAGGTGTTAAATCTGTCCAATTTGTGCCGTCATTAGATCCTTGAATCGTTCCGAACATATCTGAATCTAGAAATACAGAACCTTCCGTAAAAAGCGTGAAAGAAGTATATTGGATAGGTGCAGATAATTGAAACTGCCATAATATGCCACCTGATCCTAGTCCGTAATCTATATCACTTATAGTTCTTCTTACACCGTTACCAGTAGTACTTTTATTTCCATCTACTAATTGCTGTGGGTCACCGTCGTTGAATGAAGAAGTTGTAGTGACTGTAATCAGTGACGTTCTATCACCTGACTCATAACCTGTGGAAGCATCAAAACAGAAAGGACTCTCTACGATGTCCAAAATACCATCATTGTCATCATCTGCATCTACATCATCACAGAAAGAATCGCCGTCTGTATCAATAAAGAAGTTTTCAGAGACGGTATTCGTTGGATTGGCTTGATCTCTTACCGTATAACTTCCTGTGGTAGTGGTCGTGAAATTTAAGGTTGCTGTCCCTGTCAAACCAGTATAAGAAGTGGTCGTCAAGACTGTTCCGCTTGGATCGACTAATTCAAAAGTACCAGAAGTCGTATTGGATATATAATCTACTGTAAAAGAAGATGTTGCGGCACAAGAAGTTCCACTAGTATTATTGGTACTAAGTCCGGCAGCATTCAACGCCAGCGTAATGCCTGTCCATTCATCTACTGAAAAGCTAAAACTTCCTACAGGTGTTGCGCCCGCCATAGCTTGGCATTCGGAAGTAATTATCATTTCGGCATTGCCACCTGCTGTTCCACTTTCTGCCGTTGCCACAACGGTTGAGGTCACCGAATTGGAAGTCAAGACACCTCCACTCGCTCCATCTACTCCGATGAACTGTAATATGGTTCTGCCATCCTTAGTAGTTGTGACGCTAGGTGCTTGAGGTGCATTAGAATCTCCTGAAATATTTGCCATTGCATCAAATGGAGTTGTTTGATCGACATTGGCATATCTTAGAGTAGTGACGACCGCAGGTTCAGCAGGAAAAGTAAAATCATAGCTAGCTGCTTCTGTTCCATCAATGAATCGATAGAATAGACCAGTCAGAGGACCGCCAGTAGCATCATGGAAAAAATCGTAAAGTTCAATAAACTCAGCGGGCTCTGTTATCGTGCCATCGTCATCCGTTACAATATAGACCAAGATCAAGTCTCCAATATTGGAGTTGTCAGGCATATTGACTGTCACTGAACTTACTGCACTTGAATAGGTATCTATATTCAAGAAAGTGGGTTCTACCTGTACGGTCGCAGCAAATAGGATTTCAGGATCAATGACCAATTCATAATCCCGATTGTAAGCGCCCACCTCAAATGACAATATCCCCTCTGCAAGCGCAAAGCGGCTATCGACCTCTATTTTTTTACCGTCGATTTCTTGATAAGCGTAAGGTTGGGAATGCCTGATTTCGCCGTTTTCCAAAGGAATGACAAGTTGTCCATCGTTGGTCAGATAGGCGTTTTCGTCATCTGCTAGCTCAAGTTGTACATCTTCTAAATTACCGCGTGGTCGTAGGCGGATGTCATAGCCTGCATTGCCTGTGCCTTTGTCGTAGAAAACGAGATCGGCTTGGTCGGCTACGTCTTTGTAGATGACTTGATTGTTTGCTAAAATAGACCTACTCGCATTGATGCTCATGCTGCTCGCAGCTTTACCCGAAGGTAGTTGAACATCAATGCTTTCGGTATTAAATGTAATTGCGTAGTCTTTTCCGGATACGGCGTAGTGATCTTCTTGTTGTTCAAAGACCAAATCTTTGCTTTGCTCCCTTTTGGAACAAGCTGCGAAAAGTAGAATTAGCATGGAACTGCCAAGCAGATAATGACTAATTCTCAATAGATTCAACTGCTTGAATTGCCTTTTTGCAAAGAACAAAGCAGCGTACTCTTTCAAGCGTAGAAATTCTTTTTTCATGAAATCAAATTTTAGGTAAAGTGTAATTTGTAACCGGTGGAATAGCCTATGTAATGTTATTTGTACTTCATTAAGGATAGAAAAACGGAAGAATCGTTTCCTGATAATTTTGATAATTTGTCTTATCTTAAACCACTAAGGCACGAAGAGATAGCAAGTCTCAATCTACTGATTATTTTGTACCTTAAACCTATCATTTCATACACAAAGGCAAGGGAGTTTTGCCCTTCAGCAATTCCTTCATTTCTAGAATGTCGTATGCTTTGACTAGACTACTTCCTCCCCTGCGATCTACGCTTATCTCTTCAGCCATTAGGATATATCTTGTACAAAGGATTTGAAGAACAGTACAAGAATATACCTTCGCTGTAATACGTAAGCGCATTGTTATTTTCTTTTGTTAAAAGACTTTTACCGTTTTTGAATGTCACATTAAGCTAACAAAAACGAATATTATGAAAATTAATTGTTTTGTACTATGTTTGTATTGTGAGTTTGTTTGAGGAAAATGTACGTTGCCTTTTTGTGGATAGAGGCTGGTAGATTTGGAATAGTCTCTGTAATATTTTTTCTGGTGTTTGGAAGGAAATACAGTTGAGTTAAGCCGTCAGCCGTGAATCAAATCAACAGACTTGGTGCGTTATTGAAAATCAAGGAGTTATGAGAAGAAATTAGTAGTAATTTATCAAATTTTGGAGATTTGACAAATTGTACATGTACACAAAAAACTGATTATCAGCTATTCACTTTTTAATAAACATAATTAAAAAGCATTAGTTCTAATCTATCTGCATCTGGTAAGTACCCGACCCTATTTAAAGATGACGGCTTGTAGCATTGCACTTGTAGAACGACCTGTAACTCTTATGTAGATTTTCTAAAAATTTTGTAATCGGTTTAGGAAGATAAATTGATTCTAAAAAAGAACAAGTTGCTAAGATAAATAGCAACTTGCTCTTCAGTAAAATCCATTTCATAAACATGCATTAGAGTTGCATATCATCTGTAATGATGACATTCTCTGGAACGATGTTTGTGTGTGTTAAACTGTTGAATGTAATAAGCGTAGTCATAATGATTAATATTGTTTTTGTAATTACTTAATTGTTATCACAAATATATCGGCATTGCTTTTTGCATGTATGGACAATTTTATATCAAAAATCTAATCAAAAATAGTATAACATTTTTCACATCTTCTGGTAAGCATCTATCAATCAATGATTTATATTAGTTTTTATATCCATATTTAATCTACTGAAAGACCTAGATATTTTTCTATAATTTTTTATACACTCACGTTTCGTTAATCTAAAAAATTAAAAAAACAAAATTTAATCCTGATTATTTAGCTAAAAATATCTTCTTGAAAAATTTTATTTTGTAAAACTTTTCAAGAAGAGCGGTTCTCTGTCCAAAGGGATAGCTAAAATTTTTCGCAGAAAAATTTCAACTGCATATGGAGATTCTGCTGTAAATTTAGTTTTCCAAGATCAGTTTCAGCGAAACGCGAATATGCAATAAGAGATTTCGGTTCTGAATGATTTCATTTAGAGCCAGGAACCCCTCATCTACCTTAAGTCCAATTGCCTTCTCACTACTACTCGGGCTATTTTCTACTTTAATTTATTGAATACTCAATCCTTACATTATGCGTATCTTTTTGCGTTGATGCGCAATTGATATTATTACTGTGCAACAAGTTATAACTATATGATAGTCAAAGAAATAGCCAAGATCATTCATTCCAAAAAAATCAATCTCCTTCCTACTTTAATTGGTCTGAAAGCCGATTCTGTACTTAAAAAAATGCACCATATCTTCACCAATGATAAGGTAAGTAGTGATGAAGAAGCGTCTCGCCTTTTGTATAAAAAAGATAAAAATCGCAAGTCGAAATACACCAAACTCAAGTACAATTATAAACAAAGGCTCTATCATACCGCACTGCTCGTGGATATTACAGATGATGAAAAAACGCAAGAGCGCAAGAAAGCTTTTTTTAGTTGTGCGAGGGCTTGGCTGATTGGCTATTTCTTGATTTTGATTCAAGCACGCAGAAGTGGTATTGCTTATTTGGAGCATAGTATAGCGGATATGCTGCGTTATGAATTTACGATGCTTGCCATTGAATCTTGTAAAATTTTGCGCCAGCATTACGGTGTCATGAAGGGCAACTCTGAGCAATACAAAAAATATGACCAACTTATTCAAAATCTTCTTCCACTCTATTTAGCAGAAACCAAAGCAGAAGGTTATTACCACTACTTGATGTCACATTATGTTCAGAATAAGGCATCTAAGGATTTTATCTTTGATATGGCGAAGGAGTACCAAACTAGTCTAAATCTTGACCACTTGGAACAAAGGAGCAGCAGCTTGATCTATAAATCGAAGATGATCGAGATCATTAAACATCTCAGTGTCTTTGAATATAGAAAGGTGGCGAATGTGTGTGAGGAAGCGGTAAAACTATTGAAAGCAAGAGCATTTATTGATAATACTGGTCTGGCAACTATCTATTATCAATGGATTATTGCTTGTACTCAAATCAAGGAATACGAGCAAGCCAAAGTAATAGCAGAACAAGTCATTCAATACACCATGGAAGGAGCTTTTAACTGGTTCAAGGGCATGGAAGTGCTTGCACAGCTTTCTTTTCATTTGGGAGATTATGATAGTGTACTGACTTATTTCTTAGAGGTGACGCAGCACAAAAACTATCCAAAAATGCAGGCAGTGATCCGCGAAGAGTGGACGATTTATGGTGCCTATTTGCGTTTTTTGGTAGCAGCAGGAAAATTAGAAGATACTAAACAAGTCCTCTCTTCAATTAAGCTTGCCAAGTTCGTAAATGAAGTTCCCATCCTTTCAAAGGATAAATCTGGAAAAAATATTCCCATTTTTATTTGCTATCTAGTTTCTTTGATTCAATTGAAACGCTATGACGAATTGATTGATCAAGCAGAAAATTATAAGAAATACCTATCGCGCTACTTAAAGGAAGAGGAACATTTACGGACTTACCAATTCATCAGGATGCTTTTGGTCATTCCTGCGACTAGTATGGAATGTACTCAAATTGAAGTCCAAACCAGGTCTTTCAAAAAAGTCTTAATGGAACGACCTGTTGATGTTTTCAATATAAATTACATCTCAGAAGTGATTCCTTATGAACGTTTGTGGGAGATTGTGCTAGAGTTGGTTTGTGATCCATCATCTGATTAAGGAACAAATCAAAAATAACTCTTACTCTTTGCTGATCCTGCATCCCGTCCGCTAGCGTTTCATTCCGCTTGAATCTTCTAAAGATTCACTCACATGGGGAATTGCTGTGCTCTAATACACTGTAAACTAAGTTTGTTTTAATTTTGAGAAGCGAGAAATTCCTTAGAATTTCGAGCTTCACAAAACCTACCCGCCGCCGTCTTCGACGGCGGCAGATCGGGGCGGCTATACCTGCCTGCTCAAAAAATTCGACCCGGAACTGGTGCTCCGAGCCATAGC
>JBCCRX010000308.1:0-8357 GCA_039201015.1 Bacteroidota bacterium
TACTTACGTTTCGCTGAAAAAAACGATTAAAAAAAAGAATCGTAAACTCGCGACATGATTACAGAACGAGTAGACGATATACCAGTATTGATAGCCGAGTTAGAAAAAAGTGAACTCAGCAATTACCTTGACCACTATTTTCCAGACCACGGTAACTGGCAAGGACTCAGCGGCGGAAAAGTTGCCGTTGGATTTTTGACATTTTTGTTGTCCTGTAGTGACCATCGCCTCAATCGGGTTGAACCGTGGGTGTTAGGTCGGCTGCACACCCTTCGGCATTGCTTTGATGATCAACAACTTACGGCAAAAGATTTCACCGATGACCGATTAGGCTTGTTGTTAGACCGTTACAGTGACGAAGACCAATGGCAAGAGTTTGAACAAGCGCATAATTCCCAATTGCTCAAAGTGTACAACTTACAGACCAAAGCAGAGGCGATTCGTTTGGATGCGATGATTGTACAAAGTTTTCGGGCAGAAGGGGACAATTTCAAAAAAGGCTATTCCAAACAACACCGTTCGGATTTGCCTCAATTGAAAGCTATGGTCGCCACTTTAGACCCCTTGTCGATGCCACTTAATTCAGTGATTGTTTCGGGTAATCAAGCAGATGACCAACTGTATTTGGAAACCATTTCGGGGCTTCATCCAGATTTACTTGCTCAACATCAACTATTTGTTGGCGACGCTAAATTAGGCAGTTTGGGCAATCGGGCTTCGATGCAACATCAAGGTTATCGTTATCTGTGTCCGCTCAGTCAAAAGCAATGTAGCTCTGCTCAGTTAGGAGCTTACTTGGAACAAAAACCCGAAAAATTAGTCCTCATTGAGGAAGCTGCTACCGCTTTAGCCAACCCCGCTTCGATCAAGGCAAAAGCCTTTGAAATAGAAGAACAAATCTATTGCAAAGATTTAGATTTGCTTTGGACGGAACGACGCTTAGTAGTGTATTCTACGGCTTATGCGAACTCATTGATTCGTAAATTGGATGACCGACTGGATAAAACAGCACAACAATTAGACGAACTATTGGAAGCCAAACAGGGTAAAAAGAAACTCCAAACAGCACAAGCAATTGAAGAGGCGGTGATCCATTTGTTGAAAAAGAACAAAACCGCGCCCTTCTTTGAAGTCACCGTTTGTACCCATACAGTGGAAATTCCTGTTCGCAAATATGGGAATCGTCCAGCAGGTGTTCGCCAACAGAGGCATTTTTCGTTGCAAATCGAAATGAAGATGGAAGCCATTGAAAAACATCGACAAAACTTAGGCTGGCGGGTCTATGCTACAAACTGTTTGGACAAAGAAATGACCACACAAGAATGTATTTTGTGCTATCGACAAGAATATCGAATTGAACATAAGTTCAATGAATTATTGCACAAATTTGCTGCTTTAGTACCAGTCTATCTCAAAAAAGACCATCGAGTCAAAGCATTGATTAGATTGGCTTTAGTCGCTTTAAAATTTGTTAGTACCATTCAGCACCAGGTGCGAAAGGAACTAACAAATACAGGACAAAAAATCACAGAACTTTATCCAGAAAATCCTGGTCGAGCAACCAATCAACCGACAACTAAAATGATTTTGGAAGCATTTCAGAATATTGACTTAGTGATTCTTCCTTTTGATAATCAAACCATTATCAAAGTAAGTCGCTTAAAACCTGTGCAAATTCAGCTTTTGAAATTACTAAAATTAGAAACTGAAATTTTCACAGGTTTAGAGCATATCTCTTTTTCGGGATTTGATTTCAGCGAAACGTAAGTAATAAAGTCAGAATGCTTGAAAATCAATCGATTTTCCCAAAAGAAAGTTGCTCTTACTTTCTCAACTCTATTATGAGGAGGATCGATTGTGAATAGCTCACCCTTAGAAAACTGGTCTTAACATTCCATTTGCAAATATTCCGATAAGAAGTTGAGTTCAAGCTCGTCGCTAAAGAATTTCAATGCTATTTGTATTGTATCCTTCGAGTTTTTCATATTCAGCTTTTTTGATGAATCATTTTTTGAACTACAAATTTCAAAAATCTGTTATTATGTGTATGTTTCGTAGCAGAGTGGAGAGATTTCAAGATGCAAAACTTTAAGTTTATTCATTTTGTTTCACTGAAAAAATAGCTTATCATGAGTGAGTTGCAATTAAAATATAATCTTTTAGATACTACCTCACAAATACAAGTAAAAGATTTCGTTGACTTTTTATTACATAAAGGGCAACACAAAATTGTTGCAAAAAAAGAAGAGTATAAGAGTAAACTTCTAAAAGTTTCTACTTGGTCATCTAGTGATATTAACTTCTTAGAGGAGAACAGTAAAAAAATGAACCAATGGAAAATAGAAGAGTGGTAGCAGATACGACTATCTTCATTGAGCATTTGAGAGCTACCAAAAAAGAGAAAACTAAGTTATTTAAATTAGTAAATGAAGTTGAACTTTATACCAGTGCAATTACTGTTTACAAGCTCTTAATGGGAGCAAAAACAGAGCAGAAAAAGCAAGATGTATTCTTACTCGTAGAGGATATACCTATCCTTCCTTTTGACTATGAGGCTTCTCTCAAAGCAGCAGAAATTTTTCATTATCTAAGAACTAGCAATAAACTTATTGAGTTTCGAGATATCTTCATAGGAGCAATCTGTCTTGCTAATAATTTACCAGTAGCAACTATTAATAGAAAACATTTTGAACGAATAAAAGGCTTAGAATTATACTAAGTTGCTATAATCATTACTCATTTCAATGCTAGCAAAAAGAATCATCCCTTGCCTAGATATAAAGGATGGACGCACCGTAAAAGGCGTCAATTTTGTTGACCTACGAGATGCAGGAGATCCTGTGGAACTAGGTGCGCTGTACAGCGAGCAAGGTGCAGATGAATTGGTGTTTTTGGACATCACCGCCACGCACGAAAAGCGCAAAACACTTTCCGCTTTAGCACGCAAGATTGCGGTACATCTGAATATTCCTTTTACGATTGGTGGAGGTATCAAAACGGTGGAAGACGCAGAGATTTTATTGGAATCAGGAGCAGATAAAGTATCCATTAATTCAGCCGCAGTCCGTCGTCCTGAATTGATAGAAGAATTGGCAAAACGCTTTGGTAGTCAGTTTGTCGTAGTGGCTGTGGATGCAAAAAATGTAGATGAAAATTGGTTGGTGCATTTGAGTGGTGGACGTATTGCAACAGAGCGAAACCTATTTGATTGGACTAAGGAAAGTCAAGAACGTGGTGCAGGAGAAATTCTCTTTACTTCAATGGATCACGATGGCACAAAAGCGGGTTTTGCAAATGAAGCTACTGCGCGCATTTCAGAATCGCTCCATATTCCAGTCATTGCTTCGGGAGGTGCAGGTAATATGGAACATTTTCAAGAAGTGTTCACTGATGGAAAAGCAGATGCAGGACTAGCTGCAAGTATTTTTCATTTTAAGGAAATAGAGATTTTGGATTTGAAACGATATTTAAAAGAGCAAGGAGTAGCGGTTAGACTCTAGTAGTTTCATGTCTAAATTCAAATAGCTGATTCCCAATTTCTTACAAAATACTTTGTTCTGTTCTGATTCTCACTTCCTCCGTAAATTAGTGTGCTTCTATTGACTTTCTTTGTAATATGCTCAAAGTAATCTAAGCCTTTGAACAACTTGGGAAGCACTGTCTCAGTTGACTTTATCTCAAAAATATCAAATTGCATCCCTTTCTTGGTCAGCAGGTCAATTTCATTATGATTGGAGTCTCTCCAAAACCAATATTCCCTCAATTGATACTGATGATGATTCTTTTTAAGTACATCTGCCACCACCAAATTCTCAAAAAAATGACCTAGCAATGTTCTATCTTCCAATTCATCGATAGATCGAAAACCCATTAGGAACGCTGCTAAGCCTACATCATAAAAATAGAGCTTGGGAGATTTTATGATGCGTTTTTTGAAATTTTCGTAATAAGGTGGAAGTAAAAAAATAATGTAGCTACTTTCTAGAATAGAAAGCCACGATTTTGCAGTTGGATTGGAAATTCCACACTCCTTTGAAAGGGTGTTGATATTCAATAGTTGCCCATTTCTGCTTGCACATAAACTTAGGAAATCTCGAAATTTTCTAAGGTCGTGGACATTGGTTAATTTAGTTACATCACGATCAATATAGGTTTGTAAATAATTGGCATAGAACACAGAAGGATTCAAACCACGATCATATACCGCTGGATAAAAACCTTTGATTATCAATTCTCTCCAATCTTTTACCAAAAGTCCTTCCAATTTAAGTTCTTTTGAATCAAAGGGAAGTAATTTGAAGATCGCGACTCTACCTGCTAAGCTTTGCGTGATTTGTTCTAGCAAGTGAAAATTTTGAGAACCTGACAAAATAAATTGTCCCATTTGTCTACTTTCATCTACAAGAGTCTGTAGATAAGAGAAAAGCTGTGGTGCACGTTGGGCTTCGTCAAAAATCACTTTCTCGTTATATTTTTTCAAAAAGGCATTGGGGTCTTCTTCTGCAAAAGAACGTTCATCTGTATTTTCTAGTGATACATAGCGATAATCCGAAAAGAGCTCTTTCAGTAAAGTCGTTTTTCCTGATTGTCTTGGACCAGTTAATGCAACAATTGGATATTGCTTCAATAAATCTTGAATGTGTTGGGAAACTTGTCGTTCTATCATAGATATTTCCTAATTTCTTATTGACACTTCCTGCTCTATTTTAATAATACATTGATTAAATCTTAAAAATACATAAAAAATATTTTAAAAATGCATAAATATTTAGAGCTTATCTAAAAATTTACTTAACTGTTCGTCAATAGCTTATGGTTCTGCCTAAGAAAGAATTTGTGAGTTTAGCGAGCTAAGTGAATAAATTATTTCAACGGCAGGTTCGTAAGATATTGGCTATCAGAACGATAAAATTTAGACATGCTCTTATTTAGGATCAAAAAAGAGCATCCAATCTATGCAACTAAATGCTCTTTACAATTTTATCTTGACTCAGCAATAGATGCCCTCTGATAATGAAATAATCTATTTTCTCATGCGGGCGTTCAATACGAACCCGTATGGGCAATACCGTTGAATTAAGGAATATGCTGCCTTTACAGTTCGTACCTACGGCACTTAAGAAGCAAGTAAAATAGATACTTGCTACCAGCAGTTCGTCCCGACGGGACTAGAAAAACGCTTAATTCAACAGCATTGCCCGTATGGGTATGCCCGACTTCTCCTGTACTATTCCTCTACTAAATCCTCCGCACGTTCTTCTACTTGTTTCAATTTAGCAGAGCGTTTTTCCAATTTATTTTCACTGACTTCTACATAAAAACTCCTATTTTTAGCAATATCCAAGGCGGTGAACAATGCTTTGCGGAAAGAAGCAGGATTTGCTTGATTCTTACCAACGATATCATACGCCGTTCCATGATCGGGAGATGTACGGACTACGCCCATGCCAGCAGTTACATTCACACCAGCATTGAAAGATAATAGTTTGAATGGAATTAAACCTTGGTCATGATACATTGCCAAAATACCATCAAATTTTTTATAAAGTCCAGAACCCCAAAATCCATCCGCAGGATAAGGTCCCATCGTTAGTACTCCATTTTTCTTAGCCTCAATAATGGCTGGTCGAATGAACTCTTCTTCTTCTTTTCCGATCACACCATTATCGCCTGCGTGAGGATTCAACCCCAGAACAGCAATAGTTGGTCGCTCAATACCAAAATCATAGCGTAAACTATGATTCATCATTTTGATTTTTTGTAGTAGGACACCTTTCGTAAGTCTCTCCTTGATTTTATGAACTGGGATGTGTCCTGTTACGACTCCTACTCGTAAATCATCATTCACCATCACCATCAAACTCTTTCCCTTGGAGAATTTTTTCGCTAAATATTCTGTATGTCCAGGAAATGGGAAGTTTGCCATTTTCATAGCTTCTTTATTGATAGGCGCTGTGACAATCGCATCAATCAAGCCATTTTGGAGATCATCGGTTGCTCTGTCCAGAGAAATAGCAGCGTGTTTTCCACTCAACTCAGTGGGCTTTCCTAAATTAATATTGACATTTTCTGTCCAACAATTCATCACATTCAAACGATCGGAAGAACAGTGCTCCACACTTTTGACATTATTATATTGAAAATCAAGCTTTGTGATGTTTTTATGATAAGCCATAACTTTGGAAGAGCCGTAAACCACAGGCGTACACAAATCAAAAATGCGCTTATCCGTAAAAGTTTTTAGTATGACTTCTATGCCTATTCCATTGATATCTCCAATGCTTATGCCTATTTTTATTTTACTCATATTTATAAGGTTTGAAGCCCGCTTCACTG
The DNA here is from genome assembly GCA_039201015.1 of Bacteroidota bacterium. Classification (GTDB taxonomy): domain Bacteria; phylum Bacteroidota; class Bacteroidia; order Chitinophagales; family Saprospiraceae; genus JAAUTG01. The sequence continues at coordinate 6,337 of JBCCRX010000308.1, forward strand.
GAACGGGCAGGGATAGAAGGGGTGTCTCACATCAACGACTCTATATCTACAAGAAACAAAGGTAACGCAAGTTTTATAATCCTCATTGCTAGAATCGTGTAGATTGAAATTTATGCTGCTCCTTTAAGGGAATTTGTAATAAATAAAGTACCCGAATTTTTAAGAATTATCTCGGACTAATGCAAGGCGCGAAGAAGGATAATAGCCTGAGTTACTTGACTGATGAGCAACACAGCAGTAGTTCGAGAGAAAATTAAAAATGGGTAGGTTCTTTTTACAAATTCCCTCAAGAAGTTGAAGGTAAAATCTTACTTTTGAGTGACTATTTTAGTTATTAGCCACTGGCTAATAGCGGTTTGCAAAAAAGCATTCATGCGATTTTTACATACTTCAGATTGGCATCTAGGACAAAAATTCTTGCATCGAGATCGCACACAGGAGCATCAATTGGCTTTGGATTGGTTGCAGCAAATTATCGAAAATCAGCAGATAGGTTGTTTGATTATTGCTGGTGATATTTTTGATATTGGTAATCCTCCAAACTATGCGCGCCGAATGTACTATCGTTTCTTGACGTGTTTATTGGATACTTGCTGTCAACATATTATCATCATTGGTGGAAATCATGATTCTCCTGCCATGCTCAACGCACCTAAAGAGTTACTGGAATCTCTAAATATGCACGTGATTGGGACAACCACAGGTAACTTGGAAGATGAAATCATAGAATTGCGAGATGAAGAAGAAAATTTACAAGCAGTTGTAGCAGCCATTCCTTTTTTAAGAGATAAAGATTTGAGAAGTAGTATCTCTGGAGAAACAGGCGATGATCGAATCAAAGCCATTCGAGCGGGAATTCGAGCGCACTATGATGCGATTGGAGAGACAATTGAAAAATATAGGTCTGCCAAAGTTCCACTGCTAGCAGTTGGACATTTATATGTAAAAGGTTCTTATGCGGCTGAGGAACGCGCCAATATCTACATTGGAGATAAAGAAAATATTGAAGCAGCACAATTTCCTGATTTGTTTGATTATGTGGCTTTGGGACACATTCATCGGGCGCAAGCCTTTAAAGGCTATGAAAAGGTACAGTATAGCGGTTCTCTCATTCCTCTAAGTTTTAGTGAAACAAAGGATGAGAAAATCGTGAAAGTAGTAGAATTGAATAAAGATCGACTTAAAGTAAAGGACATTCCAGTTCCTCAATTTAGACGCCTAAAGACCATCAAGATGAACTTTGAAGACACTAAAAAACGCCTTTTGAAGCTTCATGAAGATTATAAAGACGAACTCAAAGTTTGGGTAGATGCAGTAGTGACAGATGAGAAATCTGTGCCAAATTTGGATTTAGAATTGCGGGAATTCGTGCGTGATTTGAATGTTGATTTGCTTAAAATTCGTACTACTTTTCAAAGTAAACGGAATGCAGTGAAAGCGACCGAAATTGATTTGAAAGATTTACAACCTACTGATGTTTTTCTTCAAAAATGTGAGGCAGAAGGCTACAATGAGGAAGAGACTCGAGAATTACTTTCTTCCTTCAAAGAACTACAATCTTGGATAATAGAAAAGGAAAAATAGAATAAAAATCGACAAGTTTATCTGAATAGTAAACCTTTCTGAAATACTAATTCACTCCTGCCCTAAGAATCCTATCCTATGCGAGTCGTCTTTAGGCGGCGAGCCAGTGAAAAAGAGGTTCTTAGACAAATCCAGTGAAAAAATTGATTTCCCCTTTTAAAAACCTCGATTTCCTCAAACAGGCTCGATGCCTGTTTGAGGAAAAATCACGGGATATGTCAAAGAATTAAAAAAGAAAAAATGGGTAGGAGTGAAAAATTCTAAATATTTTTCAGGACTACTTTCACCTTCTTTTTTAGAAAATTACGGATGTACTGAAACCTCCTCAATCGAAAAAAATTAGGTCTTGAACAATCGAAAGGTAAATGCTAACTTTGCACTCCTTTACAAAGTCGATGCAGCAATAAAGTCGTATGGTCTTTGTTCTTCAATAGATA
>JBCCRX010000309.1:0-8334 GCA_039201015.1 Bacteroidota bacterium
TACCCATTTTACTTGTTCTTTTTCCTTCACACTACGTTGAAAAGCCTCGCTGATGCCCTGCATCGTCTACGTTTTTCGCCTTGTTTGAAGAAAAAATACCTTCGCAAAATTTGGGTACCTTATTTATTACAAACTCCCTTAAAAATTAAATCAATAAACCTTTGGTTTTGGATGCTGCCCTTTCACCTCGGCATACCTGCCATTCATCGGAGTCACTTTTTCTCCTGTTTCTATGTAATGCTTTAAGCCTACCAAAGTGCCACTCATTTGTTTTTTAAATCCACCTTTGGCAGGTCCTGCTAAAAATGCAGGTTTGGTGCGAAATTGAAATTCATAGATGGCGGTAGAAGTACCGTTGCCATTGTCTATCACCCGATAGAAGGCTTGTGAATTATCAAAATTCAGCGGTAATTTTTTTCCATCAATTACAACGTTTCTGGCAACCATATTTTCGTGGTCAATTTCTGCTAATCGCTCGTGCGACCATTGATTCCCTTTTTCGTTGAACTTGCATTTTCTTTCTGCTCCTATTTCTCCTTTTAGCGAACCATTTTCGTAATTGGAGGAATAGATGTAGGGCGAAAAATTGGAAATTTTTCCGTAATCCAGTACCATAGCATCCCATACTTTCTTAGCAGGTGCATCAATCTGTAGTTCGACTTTTACAGTTTGAAACTTTTTGCTCATACTCTGGGCATTCGCACTTAAAAGGAACGAAGTGCCAAAAAGTAGAACAAGCAAGGAAAACCTAATTATTTTTTGCATAATTACTTTGTTATTTTAATAATATTTTCCACCATTTCCACTCTGGCAGATGTTAGAAAATTATTGAATTGGGCTTGGGTCATATTTGGGTTCTCGACAAACTCGTAATCTGATGTCCAGATAATCATTGATTGGTTATAACCCAAATCCAACACCTTTATCATGTTATTCATGTTTTTAGCTGGGACACCTTCCACGACTTGATAAGTATAGGTTCTGGTTTTATCGTCAAATCCCGTGATTTTTTCCCGAAAATAACCATTGCCATCGGCAGCAGTACAAACCCGTTCTCCTCCTACGTCCTTTGGACCAGTCCATTCCACTTTGGATACGAAGGAAGATATTTCGTCTATATTATCCATTTTGCGGATTTGTTCCCAGACCTTATCTGCTGACCTGTCCAGTTCTTTGACCAGAGGTGTTTGAGCATAGGTGAAATTTATTGCACCAAGCAAAAAAGCGAAGAAAATAATTGTATTTTTCATATTCTTGAATGTTTAAAAGTTAATGATTACTAATTCAAAGGTTTGATGCGGATACAGAGCAGGTGTTACAATTCTGTAAAGAATTATCTAAAACATTTTACCCTTTACCATCCAATATAATCTGGCGGTTTAATGCCATTCATGCGCAGGTAGATAGTTGCCTGACCTCGGTGATGTGTCACATGGTCAATCGTAAAATTCATTATTTTGAAAACAGATGCTTGCCCATCCCAAAAGCGTACTTTTTTTTGCAGGTCTTGGTCCGTTATTTTATCCAACGCACTAAAAAGTAAGCTGTAAGATTCCTCGATAAAATCTTTGAGGTCTTTTTTACTATTCCGTTTTCCTTTGAATTTTAATTGTTTGACAGCAATTCCCTGACTGGCAGTATATAACTGTGACTCACCGATATGCTGAATAATTTCCGCAAATGTTCTTACGCCCTCTACAGGTTGAAAAGACAAATGTTGTTCAGGCATTTTTTCCAGTACAGCCAGTGTGTATTCAGCCGCATTATGAAGTCGGTTCACAAGTTCATTTCTCATATCATAAGTTTGCCCCGTGACGGTATTTACCATCAGAATAAAAAAGAAAGTCAAGCGGTACATTGATGTAGTTTTTTTAATAAACACCAATCAAGCAGCAACGGCTTTTCTTGCTAATTTTTGCATTTCCTTTTGTTTGAGTGGACTGGGTTTGCCCGTTTCGACATAGTGTTTCAAGTCGTTTAAAACGGATTTAGTCAACCCATTCATCTGCATTTTCATCATAGGTCCCATGATGCTGCCCAAAATGCCTTTTGTCTTGATGACGAGGTGCATATCAACCTTGGTCTTCCCATTGAGGTTGGTTAGTTTCCAATTATTAATGCCCGATTCAACGAAAGAAGGAAAGCCCTCAATGACCTCATATTCGAGTTCAAAATTGTTGGGGTCAAATTTCCGGATGACTTCTTTGATTTTTCCAGACGGGAGTTCGCAGGCTCTATTATTGCAATGTGCTTCTTTGAGTTTTGGTGCGCCAAAACTTTCAGAATGATTAATTCCTGATGCCCATTTGTAGGCTTCGCCAAATTGGTTGCCCAAAGTATTCCAAACGGTAGCGACAGGACGGTCGATGATAATTTCTCTTTTAAATTCCATGTTAAAGAAATTTGATGAATAAATTCGACCTGTACAGAAAAAGTGTACCTTGAAAAACAGGGGAGTTTGAGGGAGAAACAGCGTTTGCAAAACGCTGTTTCTCCCTCAAGAACCCACACCCCGCCGCCTTCGGCGGCGGGGTGGAGAGGTTCTTGAGGGGGAGAATTTTTGTAAAAAATTCTCCCCCTCAAACTCCCTTTTCAATTATTGATATGCCAAATATTTAATTAAGTTACTGAAAATCAGCATTTTAATTTTTTATTTTTCTGTACAGCTCGAAGAAATTTGATGAATAAATTTGTTTCACCAGTTGGATGCAGAAAATGTAGAGGTGTTACAAAAGAGAAAGCGGTTATTTGAAATTAATCAAATAACCGCTTTACACTTCAAATTTTGGTTAAACCGCTAACGTTAATTTTTTTGCTCTAAATCAAAATATCCCATCAGGTTTTCGTTGTTAATCAACTCTTTGACAATCGTGTCTTTGCTAAAATCATTTTTGACAGGATGTTCCTGAAATAGCTTGGTATAAGTGTCTGCAAAGTCATCCAAAGCAACGGCATGGTGTTCTTCAACGAAGTCCTTTACTTTTGTTTGGGTAGTAATATTAAAGAGCATTTGTTTTTCATCCAATACGCCCATTTGTTTTAAAGCTTTTGCTTTTTTCGGGCAGCGGCAAGGATTTTCTTTATTGACCAGTCCGCATTTATTATTCATGTAGTTGAAAAGTTCTTTGCGGGCACGGTGCAGTTTAACCCTAAAGTTTTGCGGACTGATGCCAAAAATTTCTCCACCCAAATTATGGTCTATTCCAAAACTTGCACCCAATATAAAAATCAGTCGCTGTTCCCGATTGAGGCACATAATCATCCCACTCATACAGCGTATTTGCATTTCTCTGGAAAGTTCCTTTAATTCGATTTCTTCCTCTACACTCAAATCGGGATTGGGCACTTGTTCCAACCGCTCACCGTAATCTTCAAAGTTGGAAAACTGCTGTTCCCCTTTCCGCCGTTTGCTCTGCAAAAATTCATTGACAACAATACGGTACAACCAAGTTCGAAAACTACTTTTGAACTTAAATTGAGACAATTTAGTGATGACTTTGAGCAGGGTTTCTTGCGTCAAGTCAAGGGCATCATTAGGGTCATGGGTCATTTTCCATGCGACATTATAGATAAATGGCTGGTGCAACTGGATTAGTTTATCTAAGGCATCTCTACTCCCTTGAAGACTTTTCTTTACTAATTCTTGATTTTCCGCTTCCGAATAAGTTGTATTTAATGGATTCATTTTTTCTATTTTCTGGTTAGATGCGGGATATTCGGAAGTGTTACAAGTTTATTTATTTTTCTTTGTTTGTTTGTTTGTGCAGAACGATAAGTAGCACCAGCGATGCCACGTGTAGCGATACCAAAGGGTGCTGCCTTGTTGTAGATCGTTTTCTATTTATTGCCTGATTGATTTAGAGAAAAATTAAAGCGTTTAAGTTGTTATATTTTGCGATGTGTCAATTATCTCTTTACAATGAAAGTCTTTCTTGTTAATACTAAGTTATGTCTTGAGCGAATTTCAAGCTTATAAATTCCTGGATTAAGATAAGCAACACTTATCAAATGACTATTGAGCTTATCTTTTCTTATCACACTTCCATCGAAACTGTATATAGTATAATTGATTTCATTTAAGTCATGAATTACTTTTAGCTGTTCAGATGTAGGATTAGGAAAGATAAGTATTGTAGGAGACTTGTAGGAAATAGATACAATATTTGAATTTGACGAAGAACCATCTAAATCATATTGTCGCACGTAGTAATAATTGATGCCTGTTTCAGGATTCTGGTGCAAAAATTTATACGGTGTACTTTGGTTTTCACTATTCTTTGCTTCTTGCTTACCGATTGCTTGGAATTGTTCTAATTCTGTGGAGTGGAAGACTTCGAAGTAATCATTATTAATTTCCAAAGCAGTTATCCACTCCAGTAGTAAACCATTAGGTGTCTCTCTAATGCTAAGGGGGGCTAAATATTCAACAGGTAGCGGAGAAGAATATTCATAAGCTCCAATATCTGGTGCAGAACCAAGGGGTCTTTGAATATTAAGTATATCCATTTCTGCGTAGCAGCCTGATGTTGTATTCCCAATATCGATGGCAGGACTTCCAGACCTTAAGCCAAAGTCAAAATTATTGATGTCATTAAACATTGGATTTTGTCCCAATACGCTATTCGTACCTATTTGGCTATACAAGCTTGAATTATAATTGAGGTTGTAATCATAGTTGATATTAGTGCCATTGGTAGTATTGAGTCGTTCACCAGTTCTCGCATATAGTATATTGTTAAAAACTTTTACATCATCTACAAAAATGGCAGTTATTTCACCATCACTAATTTCTGGACTTTCTCCATTATTATAAACCGTATTATTAAGTACATCTACTTTTTCACTTTCAAAAATATGGATACCCCGCCCGCCATTATTATAAACAATATTATTTTCTATAAGTGTTCTTCCTGTGTAATCCCCATTAGTAGAGCCGTTCTGGGTATTTCGTGTGTCATCAATAATTATTCCGTTGCCATCTGTAATGGCACAAGGGGCATCAATCCATGGAACGAACATTCTGTTATTATAAATAATGTTATTCCTTATAATATTTCTAATGCTAGGACTACTATCAAAATTCCACAATTGGTAAAAACTAATACCGCTTGTTCCATAAATCGAATACCAAGCATTATTATATATTTCGCAATCTTCAATAGTTATATAATCAGTATGTATTGCTGAAATTCCAACGCCCGCACAATTATACACTTTACAGTTCTTTATAGTTATATGATGGTTTTTCCCATTGAAACGCCCATCTGATGCAATACCGTTACCATTGTAAAAACCATCAGGAGTTCCACTTGGGTCATTGCACCCTCCTGCTTGGTTGAGTGCATCATTAAGGTTAATATTAGCATTATTTCCTTCAATCTCTAAACCAATAATTTCAATGTAACCTATTCCTCCCTCAATTTTTATTCCATGCCAACCATTAAAACTGAGTTTGGGCTGATGTCCTGTATAATTTGTATATCTAATTGGATTACTTGATGTTCCTCCTCTATCTATGTACACCAAATCCTCCCATGGATAAGTATTGGCGTAAACCCCGTTCATGATATACACTATATCCCCTGGATTAGTTAAATCTGCTGCAGTTTGAATAGTTTTGAAAGGACTATTAGGGGATAATCCATTATTATTGTCATCACCACTTGTAGAGACATAATAATTTGTCCCCATTAAAGAATAGCTGCTTAATAGGAATATAATAAAGTATAAAGCATATCTACCTTTCATTTTGGAAAGTTGTTAGTTAGCACAATTTGAATTTAGAAACCGTTGTAGTTAAAATTTTGAGATTACCTTTGGTTTTTTGACATTTTTTGCAAAATGTAAGCACTAGACTTTTGAAGTTTAAGCCAAAAAGTCCTGTTTTCAACACTTTCGGTTCTAAAACTTCAAAAGTCTTATCTAGGAAATTTAAGAAATTGCAAAAATTGAACCTTAACTTTTAGTGTAAGAACTTGTTTAAGTTAATCCACATTGGAAATGAAGTGTATTTTCTAATGTGCAAATAAATCGAGTTTTACGCTTGTTTTTTAAACTGGTCAACTATCGAAGCATCAAGAGTCACATAAAAATAGGAACCTTGATGCTTACCTAATTGACCGATGCACTGAGTATTTTGAAATTCATCTATCATTTCTCTGCATATATTTTTAAGCCTGCAAGGTCTTTCAAGTGCATACCATGAACCCATTTGATAATACCACCAAAGTAAGCAATCAAGAAGGCAGGTTTTTTTAAAGTCTCGTCAAACCATAAACTAACTTCTGTTTTGTTATCAGCTACTTTTTTGAGAATAAAATCCATTTCTACCTTTTCTTCGAAGGGAGCAACGAAACTTTTTAGATAAAAACTAACTTTCTCGTTTTCCACTAAATTCGTTACTTCTTGATAACCAAATTGTTTACCTTTTTGGTTCATATAAACCGTTTGTGCACCAATAACGCCGTCATTGTTTTTAACTTCGCATAAGGAATTTGTCTCTGTTGGCCACGCACTCCATTCCATTAACTGCTCTTGGTACCGAATAGCGTCGTACACTTTACTGATTGGAGCACCAATAGTGATAGTTTCGATATATTGTACTTTTTTAGGTAGAAGCCAAATTAGAAGGATTAGTGCGACCACTAAACCTGTCAAACCTCCGATTAAAATTGATATCATTTTAAAATGTTTTAATTAGAAATGATGCAAAGATAGGTCGGAGGTAATTGTTATTTTTTGCCTTATGACAAATAATCAATCCTTCTTTGCTCTAATTCTACTTAAAGAACTTTGAGTGATACCTATAAATGTAGAGATGTATTTTAGAGGATATCTTGACAACCAATTTTTTTCGTTTTCTATTCTTTTATATCGTTCAGAGGCTTCCTCACTCTGAAATGAAATCACGTTTTTACTTAGACTAACAAAAGCGATTTCAACCGTTTTGCGTAGCAACGTATTGTAGAAATTGGATTTTTGAGCTAACAAGTCACTATTGGCTTTATTTATCGTATAAACAGTCGACGGCTCTAATGCTTGGATAGCTATTCTACTTTTTGAACCGTCAAGATAGCTTTCTAAGTTGGTGAAAACTTCTCCTTTGCTTCCTATCCACACCGTGTAGTCAATATCGTTTTTCTGGTAAAAAAGTCTAACTGAACCGCTCTCGACGAAGAAGTAATGTTTACAAATCTGACCTGCTTGCAATAAGAAATCCCCCTTTTGAATTTTCCTCATTGTGAGATGGCTATAGATATTTTCTACATCTTTTTGTTCTCCAAGCGATAGTTTTTTTATTGTTGACTTAATATTCATTAGTGTGGTTTTATCTAAGTTTTTTTCTTGCAAGTCTTTCTCTAGCAATCAACATGGCTTCGTGTAGTTTCGCTTCCAGAAGTTCTTTAGGTGGTAGGTCGGTCCAGTATTCGGCAATCATCATTCCATTCTTGTGCATCTCTAACAATTCAATTTGCTCTTTGCTGACAACAGCACATAATATTAAGCCGATAGGTGTCTCTTCTCCCTCCTGTCTTTCATACTTATCCAACCATTTTAAATAAAGTTCCTTTTACCTCGATGTCTCAATCAATTCTAGGCGTGTACGAAGTCTTAAGCCATGCTCAAAATAAGTCCCAGTAACGCTCCCGAAATCGCTTAACAAGTATGCTTAGTAAGCGATTTTCTGACATTGACTTAGGCGATTTTCGAGTAAAATGTTAACAAAAACGAGACTTCGTACAGCCCTAAATCAATTCTGTTAATTCATCTATCAACTCAATTCCGTTTATTTTATCCAGTTTCATTTTCGAGATATTTAGTAACGATAAAATAACAATTTCCCCGTTTCCAACTTACTCTTTTAAGTTTAGGCAACCCGTCCGCAAGCAGTTCATTTCGTCGAAAAGAGACTTAATCTTTTCTCTGCGTTCCTATTTTTCGCCTTGTCTAAACTCAAAATAGCGGCGTTCTAAATCGGAAATTTATTATTTCATCCTTACTTAGTATTTGCTTTCACGAAGAAATGTCAATGCAAAAGCCATAAAAAGAATTTTCAGCTATCCTACATATATATATAGGAGGCTAGAAAGCCAGAAGTAAAAGCAAAAATAGAAAAACTGGCACATAACGCAAGTGGCGTTAGAAACATCGCACGAGTGCTTAGGGGGGGGAATAAAAATACAGCTTGTAATTACTCACGTTTCGCTGAAATCTATTTTGAAAAAATGAATTTGCAACAGAAGTGCTACATACAATTGAAATTTTTCTGCGAAAAATTTCAATTACCCCTCTAGACAGAGAGAAAAAATTTATATTCAAGAACACGCATCAAAA
>JBCCRX010000310.1:0-8324 GCA_039201015.1 Bacteroidota bacterium
GATGAAGTTTGCAAATGGAACGTGTACCGCCTTCGATATTGGATATTCCTTGTTCAACATTCATCATTCAAAAAGGCGAATGTAGAATGACGAACGAGGAATGCAGAATGATGAAGTTTGCAAATATGACGCATGCTACCTTCGACATTGGATATTCCTTGTTCAACATTCATCATTCAAAAAGGCGAATGTAGAATGACAAACGAGGAATGCAGAATGATGAAGTTTGCCAATGGAACGTGTACCGCCTTCGACATTCAGTATTCCTTATTCAGCGTTCATCATTCAATAAGGCGAATGTAGAATGACGAACAAGGAACGTGGAATGATGAACTTTGTCAATGGGACGTGTACCGCCTTCGACATTCAGTATTCAGCATTCGGCATTCATTATTCAAAAGATTACATCATGGGAAAGAAAAAGGAATATGATCTAGAAAACCGCTTGGTTGACTTCGCAGTGATGATCTTGGACTTATCGGAAAAGCTACCTAAAACTTATGCAGGCAATCATCTGTCCAAACAAATTGTCCGATCAGGAACAGCACCTGCTTTGCACTATGGAGAAGCGCAAGGAGCTGAGTCCAAAGCTGATTTTGTGCATAAAATGCGAATTGCTTTGAAAGAATTAAGAGAAACTTTTGTGTGCCTAAAAATTCTTTACAAAAAACAGTACTTAAGCAAAGAAGCAGTAAAGAAAGCGGCAAATGAAAACAACGAATTGATTGCCATTTTTGTGACTAGCATAGAAACGACCAAGCAGAATATGAACAAGAAGTAAAGCAGTTAGAGCATAAAGAATTGCGAACAAGGAACGCTACGTAATGGATTTTTCGAGCGGAATGTATCTCTCACTTCTATATTCCCTGTTCAACATTCATCATTCTAAATTCAAAAAAATGTTTCCTTACATCCTACAAGTCACTTTATGCTGGACGGTGTTTTACCTGCTCTACCTCAGCTTATTGCGGAAAGAAACTTTCTTTCACGTCAATCGCTGGTATTTGTTGAGTACGCTTGTGATTGGTGTACTGCTACCGCTGATCGAATGGCAACCCAGCCCTGTCATTGAGGCTCACCCGACTTATGAAAATGCCATTCAGCCGATACAGGTGCAGATGCTACAACTAGAGCAATCCATAGAAGCGGTTTCGCAACCTTTCATTTTGGATTTCATGGATGTATTGCTGGCGTTTTACCTTTCGGGCGTTCTCTTTTTTCTTGCTTTGTTGCTGCATGGGCTATGGAAAATTTGGAAACTTTACCATGCTAGTGAGGTCGCGCAGCAAGGAAAAATCAAAGTGATTTATACACCCGAAACCCATTTGCCTTTTTCTTTTTTTCATCTCCTTTTTTGGAGCAAAAACTACGAAGCCGCGCTACCAGAAAAAGCCCAAATCTTACGACACGAAGAAGCCCACATTCATCAATGGCATACTTTGGATGTGCTTTTTTTGGAAGTCTTAAATATACTCTTCTGGTGTAGTCCAATCATTTATTTCTACCGAAAATCGCTCCGAAGAACGCACGAATACTTAGCCGATGCTTTAGTCCTAAAAAATACCAAACGCAAAGAATATGGACATTTATTGTTAAAACAATCCTTGTCAGGCGTTCAGATTGCCTTAGCCAATCACTTTATTCATTCACAATTAAAAGATCGCATTCTGATGATGACACGGAACAAATCGCGCAAGCGCAACTTGATGAAGTATTTACCCTTATTGCCCATTTTATTGCTCGCCATTTTGGTGTTTGCTAAGCACGATGGTTTGCAGCAAGCAGAAAAGATGATGGGAAGTTTCACGGAAATAGAAGCAAGTTTTGATGAAAAGAAGATCGAAGCAGATTTGCTAGAACTAGCAAAAAGATATAAGGCTTTTAGAGGCGAAACGATTACAGGAGAAAATGGCTTTGCTAAGTTTGCAACGGATTACAAGGAAATTATTGATGCCTATCCAAGCCAAGAAGCAAAGATTGCGGAAATGACGAAGGACGTATTTAAAACGCTGAATTTAGATATTACGTACGAAATAAGTCCTTTGCAAAAGCTCACCAGCATTGAGTTTTTGAACAGCGAAGGACATCCTTGGCCTTCTAAAATTAATCTTGATGATAGATTTGATGTAACGAGTTCTACTTTTCGCTCTTTGGATCAACTAGACGATGAAAAGAATACTTTTAAAGACGAAGCTAGCAGTACTTTCAAGCAACTATACTTACAATTGAGTAAAGCGAAAAATGGACAGGAACAAATAGATGCCTTTCAAAAATTCACTGATTTCCTAGATGATTTGTACGACGAATATACCGAACCTCCAATCTATTTAATCAATACTTTTTCAAAGGAAGCTTACAAAATTTTAGGTAAAAATCAGCTACCGATTGAATATCGTATTGATAACCAAAATCGCATCATCGCTTATTTGATGGCAGGCGACACCCATTTGAAATGGTATAAAGATGGCGATCAAAAATTCTTGAAAGTCTATGAATCAGATTTCGTCATCGTACAGAAATTGGATGCCTCTGCTCAGGATGATGCTCGCACGACTGATCTTCGCTCTACGCAACTTGCTTACCAAAAAGTAGATTGGTCAGCTTACAAAGTAGCTTATAGAAGCAGTACTTTTAGAGAGAATACAGAGAACGAAATATTCTACCGTTTTCTGGATGGCAAAGATGAGCGCATCAGCTACGATAAGGATAAAGTGAAGGTGCGTTTTAGTTCGTCTTTTAGATTCGAAGATACTTCTGCCCCTTCTTCCGTTTTTTCAGAAAAGAACTTTAGCATTTTAAAAGAGGGTGCTTACATTGATTTGATCCACCCCATCAAAGACCGCAGCAAGATCACCAAGGAAGTAAGCTACGGTATGCGCGAACATCCTGTTCATAAAGATCAAAGATTGCATACGGGCGTAGATTACATCGTGCCAATGGGTACGGAAGTAGTGGCGACGGCAGATGGAAAAGTCGTTGTTGTGAAGAAATGGAAAGAGGGCTATGGCAATCACATCACGATAAAGCACGCAGAAGGCTATTCTACTTTCTACGCGCATTTGGATGATATGCTGGTGAAAGAAGGACAGCAAGTGAAACAAGGACAAGTGATCGCGCTTTCTGGAAATACGGGGACTTCCACTGGTCCGCATTTGCATTACGAAGTGCGGCTGAACGGAGAACCGATTGATTTCGCTTATACCCCTGATGTGCCACAGAAGAAGGAATTTTCTTCCGACGGTGCAGTTATTACGGGCTACGGAGCGCAAGGAAAGGGCACAAATGATTATGTAGATGCTTTGACAGAGTTTGGAAAATCACAGAGCTATAACGAAACCTATATTGCGCAAAGCTTTGCCGCCGTTTTTCTTTCTCCCAATCTGACGCTATCAGAACGCAGCACGATGCTGACCGAAGATTATCAACTTTTCACAGCAAGATTCGCGGAAAAAGAGGAAGCCATTACGGATATGTTGGTCAAAGAAGTATTTATGCGCGGTTTGGAAGTCAAAATCTTAGAAGAAGATCATCAAGTGATTTTAAGAGCAAAAGGACTTGGCAATCAGTCGCTTCCGAAAAAAGGAGATTTAGTAAGAGTGGTCTTTAAGCCAGAAATGAGCAAAGCAGATTTAGAGGAGTTGCGCCAAGATTTGGCGATCAAAGGCATTCAATTGGATATTCAATCCACAGCTTACGATGATAAAGGCAATCTAGTGGGACTGAAATATCGCATGAGTGATCGTTCTGGTAGTGTCCTCCACCAAACGGGTATGCTGGAAGAAAGAGAAGAACTTGGTTTTTACACTTACCTGAATACAGGAGCAATGGGTACGCTTCCATTAGATCAAGATAATCGATTTTCTAATCAAAAAATATTTAAAGTGGTAGAAGAAATGCCTCGTTTTCCGTCCGATGAATGTGAAGCAATGACAACAAATGAAGCGCGTAATGAATGTGCTCAAACTGCCTTTTTGAAATACTTATACACCAATCTCAAATATCCTGCCGCCGCTCGGCAAGCGAGTATTCAAGGCGTAAATGTCATACAATTTATCATAGAAAAAGATGGTCGTCTTTCTAATTTCAAAATCCTACGAGACATCGGAGGCGGCTGTGGAGAAGAAGCTTTGCGAGTAATGAAAAAGATGAATTCGGATGATATTCGTTGGATTCCAGGCGTGCAAAATGGAGAAAAAGTGGCAGTCGAATACACCGTTCCTGTCAAATACATGCTGCAAGGAGGGACGCAAGACACAGATGAGCAAAATTTGGAGATAAGAGACGATAGCGAAGAAGTTTTCAAAGTCGTGGAACAAATGCCTCGTTTCCCTTCCGAAGAATGTGAAGCACTGGAAAATGATTTGGATAAGAAAAGTTGCTCGGATAAGGCACTGATGAACTACATCGTTCAATACATCAAATATCCCGAAGCGGCTAGAGAAGCGAAGAAAGAAGGGATGTGTGTGGTGCAATTTACGGTAGAAAAGGACGGCAGCTTATCCGATATTGATTTGGTGCGAGATATAGGAGCGGGCTGTGGAGAAGAAGCCAAAAGTATTGTAGAGCAAATGAATATTGATAATTTGAAATGGACACCTGGCATACAGCGCGGTCGAAAAGTACGCGTTAGATTTACTTTACCGATTAAATTTGAATTGGGAGCAGAAGACGAAACACAAGAAAGTCCTGACTTACCAATCGAAGTAGAGGAACTGCTAGTGCTGCATCAGTTTGAACTAG
Organism: Bacteroidota bacterium; assembly: GCA_039201015.1. GTDB lineage: Bacteria > Bacteroidota > Bacteroidia > Chitinophagales > Saprospiraceae > JAAUTG01. Next base: position 4,741 of record JBCCRX010000310.1, read on the forward strand.
CTCCGAATCCAAGTTCAGGCGATATTCAAGTTCGTTTTCAAGCAGCCACTGAGCCGATAGCGATCAAAATATACGATGCCAAAGGAAGCATCCTATACCAAGAAGCGATTCCTAATTTCAGTGGCACTTACAATGAGCGATTGCAGCTAAAAAACACCAGCAAAGGCATTCATTTTCTGGTCATTGAGCAGCAAGGAAAGACCTTTGTGAAGCAGTTGGTGATGGAGTAGCGCTTTTATAAAATTCAGTTCAAAGATGACGATACGCTTGTTGGGCTTTTTGCTTAATGAGCGTATTGTATTTTTGGTCGTAGTCCATTCAAATGGCAGAGATATATCGCAATATGGAGTTTGGGGAAGCCTTAGTAGTCAGTCAAGCTAATCCTGTCGGATAATTTGGCGACTCTTGAATTTCTGCTGCGTTAAAAATCCTCACCGTCCGCCTCAGGCGGATGCTTGCGGTTTTTGCCTTGCTTAAATCCAAAACTCCCTCAAATTCTATTCGACATTATCAACTTGACTGACTACTAAGGAATGAAAACTAAATAAACGCTAAGCGTTTAACGCAGGTATTTTTTCTGTTATCAAGGCATGAAGAAGTTTGAACTTCTGAACCGCAAAGCGGACGGGATGCCTAGGCATCCGCCTGAAGCGGACGACGAGGCTTTTCTAGATTTAAAATTGTACTTTACCATAGAATGTTTAAGGCAATCGCAAGAAAGCTAGACTTTGTTGATTCGTTGAATTGTTGATTTGTTTATTGCACAGATTCCCTTGATTTTACTTTTTTTGGTCAATGATTTACCAGCTAAACAAATAAACATATCAATATTGTAAACAGAGAAAAATTTCTTGCGATTGCCATATTGGAATGTTTAGCTGGATGATTCATCAAAACAGACAAAAATGTAGGCTTGATGCTAAAACAAAGTGTCATTTATCAGTTAGTATAGATGGAAAGATGCAAGCGATCTTTTATATGATTACTTGATTCTTATATCTATCCTCTTACTTACGCACTAAATTAATTTTTTTCTACTAAAAAATAAATCATGTACAAAAATTTAAAAATAGCGGTAGTCGCAGTAGTCACATTAAGCTTTACTGCCTTTGTGTGGACGGATATGGCGAATTGGAATATTCAAAAAGACTATGAAGTACGTTTTGAGGGAAGAGGCGCAGAAGGTACTTTTTCTGGATTGGAAGGAGAAGTAGTTTTTGATCCCAGCAATTTATCTGCCTCTAAGATGGATGTTAGTGTGGACGCATCAAGCATTTCTACAGGCAATGCTACCAAAGACAAGCATGCGCGTGGCGAAAGCTGGTTTCACACCGAGAAATATCCGAAGATTCAGTTTCAGTCAAAGCGATTTAGTAAGCAAGGAAGCACTTATGAAGTAGTTGGCGATCTAAATTTACGTGGTGTGAAAAAAGAAATCACCATTCCTTTCACTTTTAAGGAGCAAGCCAAGGGTGGATTATTTGAAGGCAATTTCGTGATTAATCGAACAGATTATGGAATTGAAGGTCCGTTCATTAGCTTTACAGTAGCCAAGGAATTGGAAGTTAGCTTAAGTGTACCCGTTGCACAGTAATAGCAGCTTTTTTGTTGAGCGCATTTAAAAAACAATAGTCCGTATAATTTTTAAACCACGAAGGACACAGAGAGCACAAAAATTTGATATTCAAAGAGTTACAGTTTCATTGTTTTATTCTATCATCTTTTGATTATCAATTATTTATTAGGGCTGTACGAAGTCTTGTTTTTATTAACATTTTACTCGAAAATAACCTGAGCCAATGTCAAAAAATCGCTCAACAAGTATGCTCCGTAAATCGCTTCGGACAGAAACACCGCTGGGCATACTTATTGAACGATTTCAGGAGCGTTCCTGGGACTTATTTTGAGCATGGCTTAAGACTTCGTACACGCCTAATTATTGCACGGACTATTGTAAAAACCCTTAAAAATCTTTCTGCGTTGTTTTCAGGAATGGCTTCTATTTGAGTTGCGCAACTATGATCTACATTTTTTGTTGTTTATTTTTGCTAATACCACTTTTTTGTTTTAAATTTATTGTTTCCAATACTGGAGTACTATAATTTATGAAGAAGCAAGCTACAAATAGAAAACATAATTTTCCAGATGCAGATTTGTATTTGCAGTGTATTGAGCGTATCCGTTACGCACATCGTGATATTCAATATTTTGAGCAATATGCTTATGGCTTAGATCGCTTGAAAATTTTGAAAACGCTGTGTGAAAAATTTCGTGCGCTGCCAGACGATGACGAAATGGTAGGCGATCAGATGATACTAACGGAGAAAAAGTACCAAGCTGCTGAAAACTTGAAGTCAGCAATTCGTAGTCTTATGACACGCGTGGCGATGAAATATAGCAATCGAACGGGACGCTATCGCAAGTTTGGGACTTCTAAAATGGGCGACATGACCGATGCGCAATTGATTTTTTGTGGGCGACGTGTTGTGCGTGTTGCGCGTCAACAAATAGATTTTATAGAAGAAGTTGGGGTCAATGAAAAAGTGATTGGTAGAATAGTGACAGCCACCAAAGACTTTGAGCAAGCAGTAAATCTACAGCAAGATCGGGTTGCGGATCGAGATATAGCTGTCGAGCGGCGCATAGAAAGAGGTAATAAAATCTACGATGAGATGGTCTTGCTGTGTAATATTGGAAAGGATATCTGGGCAGAAAGCGATCCTAGCAAATACGAAAACTATACGATCTACGAAAGCAACAACGAGCAGAAAAAGGCTCGCAAGGAAAAGGAGCAAGCACAAACGCAAGAATAATCCACTGATGTTATGCGGTTGGCATTTAGGGCTCAGAATCGCACGCCTCCTCCATACGTCCAGCCAATCAAACCTGCTGCCGTTTCTACCTTAAGCCACGGAAAATTAACTCGTTGACCACGTAGTTGAATTTGAGTCGTACTCAGCGTTCGAGCATTCAAATAATAAAGACTATCGCCTTCCAGCAATTCAATTAAAACGCGACTTTTCAGCGACGGCAGTTCCCGTATCCTCAACTGATCGACCGATGCAAAAACCAATGCTTTTTCTACTGGAATATCGCGCACTGAAATGTCGATGCTCGCGTTAGTAGTATCAGCGCTGTCATTTTCATTCACATTTTTTTCACAAGCACCGAGTATCAGGGTTAATAAAGTGATAAAAAGCAGTCTATTCATAGCGAGGAACTTTACTTGCATGCGATTTGTTTGTATATTTGTTAGCAAAGGTACTGATTTAATAAAGCCATAAAAGCAAAGCGCAACAAAAATAAATTACGCTGGCTCTAAATGATTTCATTTGGTCGAGTATCTTTAGAGAGATATCGCCAACTATTAAATTTCGTTTGTTTTCGTTTGGAAGGACGTCGCGTCCTTCCAAACGAATCAAGGTTTTTTAAAGGTAGAAGCGGCGAAATTCGCCGCTTCTACCTTTAAAAAACCTTGATTCGTTTGGAAGGACTCGACGTCCTTCCAAACGAAAACAAACGAAATTTAATAGTTGGCGATATCTTTCTAAAGATACTCGACCAAATGAAATCATTTAGAGCCA
>JBCCRX010000311.1:0-8297 GCA_039201015.1 Bacteroidota bacterium
ATCATTTTTGATCCAATCGAACCCAATATGGGGATTTACGACATTCGTAGGACAGATCGCTTCATCAAGGCTTTCGATGATTTCCAAGCGATATTGGATACGTATGGAGGTGATATCGAATGGCAGCGCAAATACGAAAAAAGTGAATTGAGTGGACGCAACTGCCTGAAACACTACCAGTTGGAAACCTATTTTGCTTATGAGTACATGAAAAATGAAGCTTTTCGGGATTACGTGGACGAGCAAGGTTTTGACGGCAAACAGTTCAAAACGCAGGGCTTCGTGAGTGCGGATAAAGCGGTGAATTTGGAGAAAAATATGTCTTCGCAATGCGCCGCTACGATCAAGAAGATGATTAAAAACGAAGAAATAGACCCCGAAGGATTAAAAACCGCCTACAATGGATTGGGCGTAGATTTGGGCTACATCGACCCTAATGTGAGTGCAATCGTTGATCGCAATCGACTGGAAGCAGGACGGGAAGGTCTGTGCAAAAATCTGGATTGTCCAGATGAATTGATGTCCATTGAACTGAATTTTCCAGTGACCCCCGACCCAATCGAAGGCTATACTTCTCGCCGCACGGATCGTTTCAAAGAAGCTTATTTGGCATTTCAGCGCATTGCGGATGCCTCCACTAAAAATGCAAATTGGGAGCGAAAGCATGAGCAAGGGGAGTTGGGTGGCGTCAATTGTGTACGTTACTACCAATTGGAGAGCTATTTCGCAAATGAATACCTAAATAATAAGGTGTTTCAACAGTTCATTGATCGACAAGGATTGAATGGTGAACAGTTTAAACGGCAAGGTTTTGATGCTTCCCGCAAGGGTATTCGTTTGGAGCAAGAAATGAGTAAAAGCTGTCCCGACCTCACCGAAGCCCTTCAAGATCAATCGCCCAACACAGCGGGCATGCAAACGGCTTTCAATGTACTGGCGAAAGATTTGGGTATCATCACTGAGATAGCAGAGGAGAGTATGCCCGAAGATACGGAGACAAGCGCACCAAAAAATGCAGCGAAACCCACTAATCAACTGCCTGTGAAAGCGGAGACCGCCAAAGACGAATCAAGTGGTGCAGCAGCAAATACAACAATAGCCGCACCAATGGAAGCAACGGACGAACCAGCCGAAGATACGCCGCCAGCCGCACCCAAAAATGTGGCATCTTTGGAAGGTATTGAGGATATGAACAAGCGAAAGCAAGTGGAAATGTTGAGCGAACGCGTAGCGCAATTGCCCAATAAGGCAAGTGTGATGCCACAAATCAATAAACTCACCAGCGATCTTGCCGATGCAGCAACGGATTTGGAAAGGCTGCAAAAGGAAGTCAAAAGCAGTAAGGGAGAAGCAAGCGATTTAAAAACGGTGCAAACGTATCTGGAAGACGGTTTAAGTGGATTTCAAAAAGACGCAAAAGCACTGACTGACTTTGAGCCTAAATTACCAAATCCAGCACTCGACGAGCAAGTGCAAGCTGTGAACAAGCGTAGCGACCAACTCAATCAGGAAGCAAAAGCGCTAGCAGGGAAAGGAAAGGACTTGAATAAGAAATTGGGCAAAGTGGATAAGGATTTAGAAAAAGTAGCCCAAGACTTAGCAGATCGGAATAAAGCAAAAGCCGACTTGCTCGAACAACTGGATAAAGTGGAAGCCGATCAGCAAGCTTTAAGGAATGAATTGGCGGATAAGCCGAAGAAGAAATTAGAAAAACTGACCAAAGAAACGGGAGCAGCCATAGCGGATGCCAACAAACTCTACGAAGCACTTGCCGAGGAAACAAACAAAGGCAAAGCACTGCAAAACGAGCTAGCCGCATTGGAAGCAGAAAAAGAAAAATTAGCCAAGGAGCTAGACGCCTTGCAAACACAAACGGATGCCTTGCAAGCCGCACAAAATGAAGCAAAGAACGATTACGATCAAGCAGCGGAAACGGTCGCCGCCATTCAAGCAGAAGAGGCGAAACGAGAAGGTTTGCAGGACAAAATGGAAGCACTACCTTCCGAATCGGCGCTGGGCAATGCAGTTGCGGATTGTAGCAGCGGTATGCGAGACCTGAAAGTGACTTTTGAGGTACTTGATGAGGAGCAAGATCGTTTGCGAGAAGAACTTGATAAAAGAAGAGATCGCGCCAATGATTTGCTGGATACGGCTATTGAACTAAAGTCTGCTATCAGCGAACTAAAATCGGACAATAACGACGATCCCTTGATGTACAAAATCGTTCGGGCGGCGGATGAACTGACCGATGCGGTGGATGATGTACGCACGGATTTGAGCGATCTGAAAGAACAAAGGTCGACTGCTTTGGATGCGCTCAGAGACCTCAATCAGAATATCAGCGATTTAAAGCAAGGCTACAACGAACAAGCAACTGCTTTCAATGAACTGGAAACTGGTTTGAATGAATTACTGCCCCAAAAAAGACGCTTAATGGAGCGCATCGAAGCGGGCGAAGGCGATGTAGATCAATTGAGTGCGGATGTAGATGCTTTTCTAAAACGTTTCAAAGTGTTGGAAGCCGATGCTCGTTGCGAAGGCTTGGAGGACTTAGAAGCAGCTAAAACAGAAATTGAAGACCAACAAAAAAATATTCAATCGGAAGCCGATGAACTGGCAAATGCCTTAGGAACCGCCGATGAAAGCCTCTCTGATTTGCAAGCGCAATTGGACGGTCTGAGGCAAAAAGAAGTAGCAGAAACGGAAAAGGTGGAAGCCTTGCAAAAGGAGGAAGAAAAGATGCAGGAGATGTTTGCGGATAAAAGTCTAAAAATAGAACCCGTGCCGCTGGAAGAGTGGTCGGAAGAAACAGAAGTCGCTAGGGATGCTTGGGAAACCACTTTGCAAGAGGAGGAAGAACTGGTAGAAGGACTCAAAGGTCGCTACTACGAAGTAAAACTCAAACGAGCGGATGAAGTCGTGGCGATTCTTTTTCCCGTCGGTCGATACTATATGAATATGGACGCTTTCAACCAAGATTACGGTGCGGCAATCGGTACGTTTATCTACGAAGCCACTTATCATTTGGACGAAGGCAAGCGCGTAAAATTATTCATACAAGGCAGCGCAGATGCCACGGGCGACGAGACCTTCAAAGGCAATCTGAACAGTGAATATCTTTTCAATGAAATAGATGTTTTGCCCAAAAAATCAGAAGGTTTTGAAAATGAATTGGAAACCAAAGATATTCCAAGATCAGGTTTCACCAATAGTGATTTGCCCAATCTTCGCGCCAAATACCTCAAAGAAATTATCTCTTTCCGTTCTTTCGATAAATTGGATGCGGTACTATTGGATGGCGTCGTGACGGATACAGAAGATGAGAAAGAACGCAATGCCACGCTTTATTTGTTCATTTCGGATGAAGTGTTGGGGAAAGGCTAGAGATCTAACACCACACCTAAATACGAATGTCGTCAACTCAGGCGCGATCAACAAGAAAATGAATGCACTTTTTTATCCTGAATGAAGAAGTACAAACATGCTTCCTATTCAAAATATCGCAAAACACCAAAATCAAAAGGCGTCCAAATTGCTGTTTCAATTTTAGCTTTTTTCAGTCCTTGATTGACCCAGCCATTGCAAGTTTTGAAACAAGAATAATTGCCTTGTGCTTCGTAAAATTCGTCTTTTGAACCGTAACCGTCTGCCAATCTTTGAATTTCAGCATTGCTGGTTTGAGTGAAAGAAGCAAAGAGAAAAGCGTTTAAGGCTTCGTTTTGGCTGCTGCATATCTGCCTTCTTTTCCAATGTGTATAAGTTCCATTGTAATAGGTGATGTGCATCGCGGTTTCGCTTTTCCAAAACATCGCTTGCAAGGCGGTGGAAAACTTCAAGTCACTCCAATTTGGGGTCTCCAAATAGAATTTTTTATCCCCCCAACCAAAGCCAACGTGGGTGGTTTGTGGTCTCACATCTAGTTGCGTTAACAATGCAGGTTCAATCTGCGAAATGGGCAAAATCAAGTCCGCGTGGATGCCATTGGTGCTTGCGTATAAATCTTGATGTGTTTCACAATTTACAGCTTTTCGGTGGATAGGAAGGTAAGACAGTAGAAAGCCCAACAGGAAATACAGAAGCAATAGCGAGACTATACCTAAAAATAGTTTCAGTAAGAAACGACTTACTTTTTTAACCGTTAATGACATAACTAATCTATGATTTTATAGCTCAAAGGTGTGTTTTATTTCAGCAGATTCTTTGGCACGCTTTCATAATGATCTAAAAAATATTCTATAATTTTGCTCAAATTTTCATAAAGTACTTCAAAATATTTTCTACTCCCAATTAACAACCACTACAAGAATGACGGTCAAAAGAACAACTTGGTTCGTATTATTAATTGCACTATTTTTTGCAGGCGATCGAATAGCAGCAAAGATGCTGGAAAAAACAGTAGTAGAAAGCCAATTTCGATATTCGCGTCTGTACAGGGGGGAAGCCGCTTCGGATATTCTGCTCATAGGCAACTCTAGAGGTTTGAGTTTCTATCAGCCCTACATAGAAAAAGTGACGGGTACTTCTACTTTTAATTTGAGTTACAACGGCATGACAATGAATGTAGCTTCTGATTTGATCGCAGATTATTTAGATTGCTACCAGCCAAAATTGTTACTAATAGATGTGACCATGTGCGACCATAAAAGCAAATCTTTTACGCTCAGTTTCGCGCCTTATCAGATTCATTCTCCGCGCATTAGCACATCCATAAAGACTACAGATCGTACCACCTACTACGCACAGCAATTCAGTCACCTTTTTCGCTACAACAACGAATTATTTCAGCGCATTCTCTACTATTACGACCAATCTGATAAGACTTGGCTATTGGATCGTAAAATCACTAGCACCATGGAAAAAGATGTAGCATTGGAGGAATATCGAATTGATTTACACTATGTGGAAGAGCTGAAAAAGAGTATTGAATTGGCGGAAGCAAAAGGCGTGAAAGTCAGACTTTTGATTAATCCTTATTATGTGCCGTTCACAGATGTATTGGAAGGCTTGGAAGATTTTAAAACTCAAATCGAAATAGTGACCAAACACCAAGTTTACGACTTTTCTCGTGCTATTGCCGATAAAGATTTATTTGGTGACTATCAGCACTTGAATCAGGAAGGAAGTGAGGTTTATATTGATCTGCTAAAGGAAGAAGGGATATTAGACTGAAGTAAGATCGTGTGTCGGTCAAATAAAATACTTAGGGAACATGTAAAAAATAACCTACCCATTTTTAATTTTCTCCCAAACTACTACTGCCTTGCTCATCGGTCAGGTAACACGGGCTATCTTCCCTCTTCGCGCCTTGTATTAGTTCGCGATAATTTCTAAAAATTTGGGTACTTTATTTATTACACATTCCCTTACTACCTGATGTTGGGCAAAAGACCAATTTCAAAATTTAGCGAACAATGTAGGTTAATATACTACTTAACATGAGTTACTGCTATACTAAATTATTTAACTTAGCGTACTGCAAAAGCATAATGGTTTTTCCGTCTTTGATTGCTCCTGATGATATCATTTCATAAGCCGTATCAAAATCCAGTTCCAGTACTTCAATGTTTTCCTGCTCTTCTTCTACACCACCACCTTCGCTTACCTTCATGTCTTTGGTGTATTCTGCAACAAAAAAATACAAAATTTCTGTAACAGAACCAGGTGACATGTAAGCCTCAAATATCTTTCGTACTTTGCTTACTCGATAGCCTGTTTCTTCTTCGGTTTCTTTGCGAATGCAATCTTCTGGATCATCCTTATCCAATAAACCCGCACAAGCCTCAATCAACATACCGTCTTCATTTCCATTGACATAAGTGGGCAAACGAAACTGTCGAGTCAAAATAATCGTCTTATTCTCAGGATGATAAAGCAAGATGGTTGCACCATTGCCTCGATCGTAAGCCTCCCTATCTTGCGTTTCCCATTCGCCATTTTCTTTTTGATACTCAAAAGTCACCTTATTCAAAGTGTACCAATTATCAGAAAGAACTTCTGTTTTTAGAACTTTGACGCGCCCATTATTCATAAGTCTAGTATATTTTTTCCTGAAATAAAAATAGGTTAATTTAATGGTAATATATTGAAATATTGTTGATATATGCAGACCTTTACCTTTCCATTCTACAAGTTTCTCGCTCGACACATTCTACTCCCAAAAGAAATACAATACAAATACCATGCAAACGTTCCCGTTTTCCGATTTACGTATCAGTACAATAGTATTTCTAGTCCTTTGTAGCTGTTCTTTACTGAATGCACAAAGCGCACCCTTCAATAATCCTTCCAATTGTGGCATCAATCTCAATATCCCAGATTCTACTTGCAATACGAGCAATAATTTCCGAATCAACGTCAGTGGCGAATCAGGTACGCAGCTAGGAACGGATGTTTTTTTGGAAGAAATCCGTTTGATTATTGCGCATACTTGGATTGCGGATTTGGATGTTAGCTTAGTATCGCCCAATGGTGTGAAAGTAGAATTGAGCAGCGACAATGGCGAAGCAGAAGACAACTACGGCGACCCTTCCGATGTGACTTGTGGCAGCTATTTGAGCTTCTCGGCAAGTGCTTGCAACTCCATTGAAAACATTACCACGCCTCCCTTTGTGGGCGAATACCAAGCAGAAGGCAATCTCTTTGATTTCAACGACGGCAGCAATCCAAACGGACAATGGATACTAGAAATTTGTGATGACGCAGGCGATGATGCGGGTACTTTGGAGTTTGTAGAATTGGTGTTTAGCCCAGTGGTCTGTCTCGCACCTTCTGATCTTGAAATCGTGAGTGCTGATTCTACTGCCGTTGAACTGAATTGGCGATCTAGTGGAAATTGCAGCAATACGATCATCGAATACGGCACACCTGGATTCACGCCTGGCATGAATGCCACTGCCAATGGTGGTACAGTAGTGGTCGCTAGTTGTCCGCCTTTCAATTTGAGTGGATTGGCGGCTTATACCGATTACGAAATTTATATCCGAGAGATATGCGACAACGGTAATTTTTCCGCCAATTCTTGTCCACTTTCCATTCGCACAGGCTGCGCTCCACCGCCTATTAGCTTGGCAGAAAGCTTTGATAATCAAGTAGTTTGCGATAATTTTTGCGGACGCGCCTGCGACATTCAAGGCATCTGGCAAAACGCCAGCAATGACAGTTTCGATTGGACCATTTTCACCGACGCAACGCCTTCTGCCAATACAGGTCCAAGCAGCGATGTAGAAGAGGACGGCAACTACATCTATATCGAAACCTCGGGTTCTGCTTGTCGAGACGGCAACCAAGCCGTTCTACTCTCCAATTGCATACAAATAGACGACAAAGACGTAGATTCTTGCCATTTTTCTTTTAATTATCACATGTTTGGCATTAGTACCAATCGTTTGCGCCTACAAATTTCAAGCGACGGTGGCGGCAATTGGATAGATGTTTGGGAAGAAACGGGGACACAAGGCGATCAATGGCGAAAACAATACATTAGCCTAGCAGAATGGGACGGACAAATTGTACGCTTTCGATTTATTGGAGAAGGTGGCACGGGTGCAACAGGCGATATCGCACTGGATAATTTAGTATTTTACGGATCGCAGGACTTGGGTGCGCCCAGCAATCGTTTCTATGCCGATTTGGATATGGACGGCTACGGCGACCCAAATAATTTCATCGAAAGTTGTAGCAGCAATTTGCCAAGTGGTTTTGTGACAAATGATTTAGATTGCGATGACAGCAGTGAATTAATTAATCCCGACGCAGCAGAAATCGCTTGCAATGGCATTGATGAAAATTGCAATGGAATAGAAGATGACTTCATTATTCCAGCGCCCAACACTACAAGTACAGTCGTTTGTAGCGGCGAAGAAGCGCGCGTGACCGCAGAAGTACCAACGGACGGCTTCATTTTGTGGTTTGCCTCACCCGATAGCTTAGATGTATTGGCATTCGATGACGGAACGGGCTATGTGGAGACTATAGAAAGCAATGGCGACACCATTGTAAGAACCGTCTATGCAGAGGCATGGCAAGGACTAGAATGCCAATCTTTGACTCGCACACCCACCACAATTACCGTCTATCCTAGTCCACAATTGGCGATCGCCGCACCGCCCGTCATTTGTCCAGGTGAGACTTTGGATTTAAGTCAATTGACCTTGATAGATCAAAACAATTTAGACGCCAACATCAGCTTTCATTCTGATCTTCCCGATTCTACCAATCTGCTCAATAGTTTGGTAGTCGCTCCCGAAAATTCAACGACCTACTTCATTCAAGCCAGCACCGAACAGGGCTGTACCGAC
>JBCCRX010000312.1:0-8278 GCA_039201015.1 Bacteroidota bacterium
CTTCAAAGTCTTCGTCGCAAAAAAATAGATGCATCTCTGCAATTGCTTGAAGTGGATTTTCGACTTCAAATCCGCTCAATTGTTTGGCGTTTTCAATAGCTTCGTTTAGTTGCGGTTTCAATTTCAGGTAGATGTCTTGGTTTTGCCTAGTAAAATAGCTTTTTGTTTTTTCGTAGTCTTTGAGGTATTTTCTCAATCGCTTTTCAGCAGCATGACAACTTTCGTAATATTTAGCAGTCGTCTCGAAGTGCAATAGAAACCAAAATTCCAAACAAGGGCAATTAACGATTGGAACTACATTATTGCAATCTTTTTTCAAACGATCTCTGTACCTGCAAAATTCAGCCATAGGTGATTCTGAATTGCTGGATGCTTTCCTAGTTTCTTCTACGATAGTATCCAAATCTATAATCCAGAATACCTTGGTGTTGTACTCTGCTAATTCTCTGACATATTTGTATTGCTGGACTAATTTCTTTTTGCTCGGTAAGTCTGGTTTAATATTTATTTTGAGTGTTCGCTCATTTCGTTTCAGCATATTGAAATACCAAACTTCTGTTTTTCCATCTACGACAATAGCGAAAGTTTTCTTTTTTTGTACTGACTTTTTCTTTCTTGCCATCAGTCGGTAGTTATATAAGCATCCCCTAGATTTGGTACGCCGCCCAACTTCCCGCTTTTGTAAGCATTCAAGCGATTGGTGGTATCTCTGATAACTGAACTATCAAAATCTGCTAAAGAATAGAGTTCCGTAGCACTTGCCGATGATTTATCTGTGATCCAAATCACATCGTCTCTGAAAATATCTTTATTGTTCAAGATTTCTCGGTTGTGCGTAGTTGCTATGATTTGAGATTGCTTTGCATTATTAATAAAGGAAAGAATAAAGTGAATGTATAGATCGGGATGCAGAGAAGATTCTAATTCATCAATTGGAAAAGCAACGGAGGCATTGATTAATAGGCTTAATAAACCTGCGAAGCCGAAGTATCTTTGTGTGCCTTGTGATTCTAGTTCAAAGGGTAAGCTGTAAGAAATATCATTGATCGTGTGTTCAAAACTGACATTAATTACTTCAATTAAACCGTCTGATTCAATATTGTCGAGACTATTTTGCTTCTTCCTTTTGTAAGACGATGAATCATTCCATGTTTTTATTTTTTCTTTTTCAATCAAAACATCAGAAATATTAAAATCTGCTTTCCTCAAAATATTAACAACGCTAAACTTGAATGCCTTAGAACTTCCTAATTTTGATGCTACGAAACTATTTATCTCCACATCAGCGTGAATAGACCTTTGCAGATAGTTTTTGAACCAGTCTGTTACTTCTCCCAATTCTGTCCATTCTATATTGGTCTTCAGAAAACCACCCAAAACGGTGTTGTTCCAGAGGGTATTGCTTTCTAGTGTTTTTAGAGCTATAGCATCTTTTTTTATCTTGCTTCCTAAACTAATCTCAGTGAGTTGATTATCTAAATTAGTAGTGCGTCTGAAAATATTGGCTTTATTTGGATGGTAGAAAAAGAGTGCTTCTTTGACAATTGCCTTTTTGGAAAATTCAATTTCGTAGAAATATTTGATTTCATTTTGGATAAACTCAATGGATAATTTTGAATTTTGCTCTGGTGCATTCGGATCGAATAAGAAAGGATTAAAATTTAAGGTTTCTGTTTTTTTTTCTTGGGGTTCAAGCACCAAATCTCTTAAAAAGTCCAATGCCTTTAAAATGCTTGTTTTGCCAGAAGCATTTGCACCATAGATCAATGCCATTTTTAAGAGCCTTAAATTACCTACTTCCACCACATAGTAATCCTCCAGATATTTAGATTTATCTGCCTCGAAGGAAAGCGTCTGTTTTTCTTTTATCGGACCAAAATTTTCTATGCTGAAGTTGATAATCATTTCGATAATTTACTAAATAATTCACTACCGTACACTTCCATCAGAATCCGAACGAAGACTTTTGAAGCCTGTCTGCCGTGCAACGGGGCAGGTTTGATTTCGAGCTAAAGATGATGACTCAAAATAATCTGAATTTTTGTCTAAAGAAACTTCAAAAGTCTAAAATAGCGTTTTTAAAAAAGATAAGGCAATAACTTGAATAATGCAAATAAAGAACTTTCAGTGTCTAATTTGTAATCTATTTACAAAATTAAGAGCAAAAAGTTATAAGATCTTACAAAAATGACAAAACCATATCTGCTAGCCGAAACCAATTGGAAAGCCGTAAAATCAACGGACTACGAACTGGCAATACTGCCGTGGGGTGCGACCGAAGCCCATAATTATCACATGCCCTATGCGACGGACAATTATCAAGTTAACTATATCGCAGAACAAGCGGCGGAACGAGCGTGGAAAGCAGGAGCAAAAGTGATTGTTTTGCCACACATTCCCTTTGGTGTACAATCGGGGCAACTAGATATTAAACTGTGTATGAATTTGAATCCAAGTACACAGTTGGCGATTCTGAAGGATGTGGTAGATACTTTGAAGCGGCACGATATTAAACGCTTTGTCATCCTCAACGGACATGGCGGCAACCACTTTAAGACGATGATTCGAGAGCTTTCGGTGGTTGATCCAGCAGTCTTTTGCTGTGCAGTAGATTGGTTCAAAATTGGAGATCAATCGCAGTTTTTTGAAGCGGCTGGCGACCATGCCAATGAAATGGAAACCAGTGTGATGCTGCACATTCGCCCTGATTTGATTTTGCCACTTTCAGAAGCAGGCGAAGGTGCTGCAAAACAGTACAGTATTAAGGCTTTTCGAGCAGGCTGGGCGACCGCTCAACGCCAGTGGAGCATCGTAAGTAAAGACACGGGTGTTGGTAATCCAAGGAAAGCTAGTGCAGCGAAAGGAAAGCGATATTTAGACTACGTGATTGAGGAAATCAGTGCTTTTTTCGTCGAGTTGTCAAAAAAGGAAGCACTGTTTGAATGAACAATAGTCCTAGCAGTCTCTCCTTTGAAAGATTTTAGCAATCGGGGAGTGAGAAATGTCATTTTTGAACCCGAATTTAGGAATTGTTCTTGTAGTTTAGAGCAAAAAATGACATTGCTAAATCCTAAATAGGCATGTACGCAGTCTTGAAATTTTTAAGTACTTGGACATAATTATTATTGAAATTAGAACAGAGGATACTTTTTGTATAATTTGGCTCTGAAAACCACAGATAGCCTACGTTCTCTAAGGCTTTTCAAAGTGAAATTAGGCGGAAAATAGTCCTGTTATAAATCAAGAATAGATGTGTCCAAGTACTTAACATTTCTTAAAAATCGTTCAATAAGTATGTTTAATTTATGTTTCCGTCCACAGAGATTTGTCAGGCATAACCTACACCTGTTAACCACTGTTCTGACCTTTCGTTGTACTATTGTATCCCCAACCGCTGCGCAATCACTCGATCGCCTTGCCGACAACGCAGCGTATATATTCCTTTCACTAGATTGATAACATTCCAACGCAACTGATGCCTACCATTGATGATGTCCACTTGGTCCACTCTCACCAATTTTCCTGCACCATCAAATAATTGGATTTGCAGCGGTGCATCCTCCCAATCTTCCAGTTCAATGTGTACCCAGCTTTCGGCTGGATTGGGTCGCAGTTTCACCAAACGCTTCAACTTCACCGTCGAAACCGCTACGGAACGGTTGCCCATTCTCCCTTCTAGCGGAACAACTTGTCCATTCGGTAGTGCTGCGAACAAACCAAAAGGCGCACCATTCTGATTTCTGCGCGGATTCATAAAGCCAGAGGAAAAGATCGTAATTGCCATGCCCTCGTATTGGGATAGATCACCATAGAAAGAACCAAAAGTTTGATTTTGTCCGCTGTCCATTACATCCAACTGCACTTGACCCGCAAAGGCAGGAATGCTTACGTATTCCGTGAAATTACTGTACGACAAATCATCTACTGTGGTCTGTCCAATTTGTGGCATCACTACATCCAAAGCAGGTGCGTCAGTCGCTCCATTGAAAGCAATCAAATCTACATTGCCAGAACCTCCTATAGACTTAGCCCGAGCCGTTGATAGCATAAACATGTTCACTCGAATATTTCCGCCATTTACGCTGCTATCAAATTGACTAGTACGCAATACGCCACTTACCATTAAAACATAGCGTTTTCCACCTTCAAAAGCAACTTTTTCTTCTACTCTTGCACGGCGCCCACCAAAACCAGAGCTAGGTGCGAAGCCAAATGTAATCAACTGATTAGCAGGCACTTCAAAAAATTCAGTGGCAGATCGAAAACTAAAATTCTGAGCAATCATACGACTGTTTACGTCAATGTCAACGGCGTTCACTATCGGGTCAGAAGAATTGTGTATAAGCTGTATCATCGCAACATTTTCCGCAATGTCATCATCCCCATTGTCATCGTCGTCATCTCCATCATCATCCCCGTTATCATCGTCGTCGTCTCCACTATCATCATCATCATCATCCCCGTTGTCATCGTCGTCGTCTCCATTATCATCGTCATCATCATCATCCCCGTTATCATCGTCGTCGTCTCCATTATCATCGTCATCATCATCATCCCCGTTATCATCGTCGTCGTCTCCATTATCGTCATCATCATCATCCCCGTTGTCATCGTCGTCGTCTCCATTATCATCGTCATCATCATCATCCCCGTTATCATCGTCGTCGTCTCCATTATCGTCATCGTCATCATCTCCGTTATCATCGTCGTCGTCTCCATTATCGTCATCATCATCATCTCCGTTGTCATCGTCGTCGTCTCCGTTATCGTCATCATCATCATCCCCTCCAATGGTGTATGTAATCCTCAAGATAGGTGGATTTTCACTTTCTCTGGAGTCAAAGCGATTGGCAGTCGTCTCCTGCGATTCATCGCCTTGAATCAACCAACCAAAATTCTCCGCTGGTGATTCTATCCAGCCCTGCACATCTAGTATCATAAATGGATCATTCCAACTCACCATCCCTTCGCCGCTGATGACAGTGCTAGCCGTTGAAATGGGCATAAAGTCGCCTCCAATATTGTTCCACAATTCATTGGGATAGAAACGATGCAGCCAAGTGGCATCTCCATTTTCGGCAGTAATTCCTCTACCTTCTGGTCCTTCTGCATCTGAGCTGCCCTCTCCCCAATCTTGTCGCATCGCAATCAACTTTACTTCTGTGGTAGCTCCCGCAGATTTAGAAACGTTCATTTCTAGTACTACTCTATCCACCGAAGCATCAGAAGGAATGCTGGATAAATCAAATTTTAGCAAAGCTCTTCGCGCCAAGCCGACGCCTGTTTTTCCAGCAAAAATATGATTGCCTGAGCCATTACTCAACGAACCGTCGCTCGTTTCGTAAAGGGTGTTATCTTTGGAGGCTTCAAAGCTGATGGTGGTTTGAATTTGGGCACTCAGACAAAAATGTAAGCCCCAAATGGTAATAAATAAGATAAAAAGTCGCAGATAATTGTACTTTACTGTCATTGTAATCAAGTTTTGGTGATGTGTGTTTTTTTAATGGTGATCGAGCCCGATGCGGACAAGCCTGGTGAACTGGTAATTTGGTAAGCAGCTACTTGGCAATTCACCATATGACCAAATCACCAAAGATTGGATATATTTTTTTAATCCTGCATGGACTATAGACTATCAAAAGAACAGTGGTTTAGTGCGGATAAGTACTTGAAAATGATGGAATGACGAAACGGTAGGCGTGTTTGATTGTACGGTAAGAAGGGATAATTTTATTCGCTTGCTTATGTGAACTATTTTAGAAGTTTGTGATAAGCGTATGGAAAAATAGCTTATGAAACAATGGTTATGGATTGGTTTAATTGGTATCGGTTTGGTCGGTTTGCTGTTTTTGCAGATGCGTTTGCTTTGGATTGGTGTGCGTTTGGAGATGACACAATTTGAGCAAGAAGTGAATGAAACGGTTCGCTTGGTTCGCAATGATTTATTTGATGATACGGACTTGGAAATGCAATTAGGAGCTTGGCTAGCAGATATTCCTCAAGTACGACAAAAACAAGTACCTGATTCTATTTTGAATGCGCTGGAAGCACTAATTCGATATAGATTAGAAGGACAAATGAACCGCGCTGATTTTCAGTTTGCGATTACGGATGTCAGTTCAATTGATGTTCGTTTGCAAAGCAAAAACTTTGATCGCTCCTCTTTTCGTTTTGATGTTTTTCGGATATATCTAGGCAATGATATTCAAAGCAGAAGTGGCTGCGAATGCTATCTACACCTACACATCAATCATCTTTTCAGCTATTTACTTGGGCAACTCAATTACATACTGATTGCTTTGGTTCTATTTTTTCTTGCCTTGCTACTTGGTGTCTTTTTCCTTATTCGCCAACTTCAGCAATTCAGAAAACTTGATCAAATTAAAAATGACTTCATCAACAATTTGACCCATGAACTGAATACGCCTGTTTTTTCCATAAAACTTGCCAGCAATTTACTAGAACAGCAACCCGATCAAGCTAGTACTTATGCCGCGCTGATTCGCAAAGAAAACGAAAAGCTACAAGCCCACATCAAACAAGTACTGGAACTAGCTTCACTGGAGCAGCCAAGCTATCAGTTGCAGCAAGAAAACACAGATTTGAAGACCTTTTTAGAAGAAATCGTGGCTTCTTTTCAGTTGAAACTAGCAAAGGTAGCTGGAACAATTCATATTGCTTCAACGCTGCCCGAAAGTGTGGTAAATATTGACCGTTTGCATTTCGGGAATGCCTTGCAAGCCTTAATTGACAATGCCATCAAATACAATCAGAATGCGCCCAAGATTAAGATTTCTTACCAGCAGGAAGGAAAATGGCTACAACTCAATATTTGTGACAACGGCATTGGAATAGTCGCAGAGGAACACAAGAAAATTTTCCAGAAATTTTATCGCGTATCTTTAGGCGACCGACAAGCAGCAAAAGGTTTTGGGCTTGGATTGAGCTATGTAAAACAAATCGTTCATTTGCATCAAGGAAAAATAAAAGTGGAAAGCGAGCAGGGCAAAGGCAGTTGTTTTAGGATATATTTGCCGACTTGAAATCAAAACAAACAATTCAAAAACATACCACCATGCTACAGAATTGGCTGAAAGGCATCAGTATCAAAAACGAAGACTTTGAAAAGCACCAATTGGGTAGCAAAGTACTGCTACATCACAAAAATATGCCCAAACTGAACAAAGTGAAAGCGGTTTTGATAGGCATAGAAGCAAAAGAAAGCAATGCCGTACGCAAGGAATTGTATGCCCTCAGTCATCAATTTCCCAATTTTGGGATAGCAGATTTGGGTAATGTACGGAAGAAAGAAGTTTCTTTTATTATTCCTATTTTAAGAGAAATATTAGGCACGGGCAGAACGCTAATTTTAATTGGAAAGGACTTGGAGTGGATCAAGGCACAGCAACAAGCGCACCGACAAACCCGAAAATACACCAATAATTGGCTTTCTATCGACGATCGGGTTCGCTTGGATGGCAGTTTTCGAGCAGGACATCGTATTATTATTGGTGGACAAAAACACCTGAGTAGTCGAGCGGATGTGCAAAAGATAGAGAAAAAAAACTGGGAGTATTACAGCCTAGGTAGCAGTCGCGCAAATTTGAAGGCAACCGAACCGAGTATTAGAGATGCCGATTTCGCTACTTTTAATATGGCTGCGCTTAAATCGCTGGAAGCTCCGCAACAGTTGTCCGCAACACCAAGTGGATTTTTCCTAGAAGAAGCTTGCCAATTGACTTATTACGCAGGCATTAGTGATAAGCTGACTGCAATTGGTTTTTATGGCTTCCAAGCCGCTGCCTCTGATCAGCGAAGCCCACAAGCACTAGCACAGCTAATTTGGTATTTTCTAGAAGGCCTTTACTATCGAAAACAAGACTATCCTGTATCGAAAGAGGGCATGGCGGAATACCTTGTGCACATTAAAAAATATGACTTAACGATCACTTTCTGGAAAAGCCTAAAAAGTGGACGTTGGTGGCTGCAATTGCCCAATAAAAAGACTCAAAACCGCTTGATCCCTTGTGCTTACGAAGACTATCAGGCAGCAGGTCAGGGCGAAATTTCTGACCGCTTACTAGGGATTTTGGAGCGGGATAAATGAAACTGCTCCTTTATGAATGTTAAAATTTTAGGTTCTTTGAAAATTTTTGTGATCTAGCTGTACGATTTCAGGCAATAACATGTTCTTTTTGTCTTAGCACAAAAAGCACCAAAAAAGCCAAGACTGAATTTCTTTTTTAGCGTTGCAAAAGCACCAAAAAGACTAAACAAA
>JBCCRX010000313.1:0-8207 GCA_039201015.1 Bacteroidota bacterium
ACGCCCGAAGCAGGCGGCAGCTACGAAATAGACATGGACATCAGCTTTGGGCTTGCGGGTAATTTCAATGCACAACTAGCCGTTTACGAAGCAACGGATTGTACTGATTTTAGCACCTTCACGCTCCTCCAAGCGGATGATTTAAATATTGTGGAAGAGCGATTCAGTGTAAGTCTATTCCCCAAAGAGGATGTGTTTTGCTTGGAAGGCAATACGACCTATTACGTATTGGTGGATGGCGGCACGGATATTTTTGGTAGCCCAACTCGATCAGAAGGACTTTTTCAGTTACAAATCAACACTAAAGAACTTGCTCCCGTCACTGCGCAGACCTATACACAAGGACAATTGTGCGAAGGAGAAGCAGCAGGAACAGCGATTGTTGCTGGTCAGGGTGGTGCAGGCGAATATACTTATGAATGGAGTACTGGCGCGACAACCCCTGACCTCGTTTACAGTCTGGAATCTGGCGATTATACGGTAACGATTACTGATCAATGCGGAGACGAAGGCGTACAAAGCATTACTGTACCCGCCTTTTATCGCCCTGAACTAGCGGTCAATTTAGCAGACCGCACCGCTTGTGAAGGAGAGGAAGTAAGCCTAGCACCAGCCGTCACGGGCGGCATTCCACTCGAATCGTTTAGGGTATTCACCAAATCGCCTTTCAATTTATTTTTGGGAGATTTGACGGTGCCTTTTTTGAAAGAGACCGTTGCTGAACGAATTAGTTTTGAGGGAGAATTGGCTATCTTTAGAGAAATGGAAATGATTCGAGGCGAGTTGTATAGTTTGGGACGTTTCAATCAATTGTACTTGATTGATGTCGAAAACGAAACCGTCACACAAGTAGATTCCATTGATTTACCACCCTTGCGTGATTTGAGCTATGTGTCTTCCACCGATCAAGTTTACACGGTGACCAATGATGGTACGGTCTATGAATTGGACATCGAAAATGGTACAAATACGCTGGTAGTCAATCCCGAACTACCGCTAACGGAAACGCAGCAAATTCGACACGCAGCGGTAGATCAGGATGGGGTGGTTTACTATTTGACCCAAGACTTCTTTGTAGAAGGTGGAACTTGGTATGCCATGCCACTATCGACGGGCGTCGCCGACAGCATTGGTCGTTTTGAGGGTAATGTATTTTTAGTGGATGCGATTGAAATTGATCCGTTCGACAATAGTCTCTACCATACTTTGGAAGAGTTTCAGAGCCTTGCGTTAAGTGTTCATTATATCGTGAAAGTGGACAAATCAAATGGACAAGAAATAGATCGCTTTGACGATGTGCAAGCGGACTTGATTACGGCAATGGCAATTGCAGATCGCCCCGCCGATGAACCGCTTTACGACTATCTATGGACGCCCGAAGCAGCCTTTGAGAACCCGACGGCACTCACACAAAGTCTCGTTGCAACAGAGGAGGTGACTTACACCTTTAGCGCATCCGATTTTTGTGGTACGGCAGCACAAGAAGAATTGACCTTGGAAGTACTGCCCGTCACCAATGTCACCATTGACACTAGTATCCTTAGGGGCGAAACCTACAATGGTATTGTCATCGAAACGGACACCATAATTTTTGAAAGTGCTACAACCGCAACGGCTTGCGAAAATCGAAGAGTCAATATCAGCGTCATCATTTCTAGCACCGATCAGATTCAAGCAGAGCGTTTAGTGCGAATCAGTCCAAATCCAACCAGTCAAATATTGAATGTCTCTTTGGACGGACTCTTTTCCCATACGCCTATCCAGTTGAGTATCCTAGATGTACACGGCAGAATGATTTGGCAGCAAAATCGCCAAGACCTACAAAGCACTATAGCAGTAGGCGACTTCCAAAAAGGTTTGTACTTCTTAGAAGTTCGGACCGCAGAGCAGGTAGTGGTGCGGCAGTTTGTGAAGTTGTGAAAATAGTAATGCAATATTGGACAAATTTTAAGAATTTGTCCAATCTCTTCTTTGCGTATTTGCTTTGCGAAAGGCTATTCTTCAGCCTTAACACACCACATTCATTAAAAAAAACAACCAATGAAACAAATGACACAGCTCCAAAAAGCGGGCGTATTTGTGAGACAAAACTTTCTGTCCGCAAAGCACTGCGCCGACCTTCGCACTAAGATATTACAGTCGAGACAGGTGAGTGGAAGGGTTTATCACGACGCACAAAGTCAAATTAATGAGGATTTACGAAAAACACAATTAGCCATTTTGCCATACGAAGATATTCAGAGCATTCAAGACCTATTTTCAGATTTAAAACCTAGCTTGGCAACACATTTCGGACTGCATTTGGATCGCTGTAGAACGCCCATATTCTGTTGCTATCAACAAGGTGATTTTTTCAAGAAACATCAAGATAATGGTGCAGATGACCCCAATAGCCCTCAATCTTTAGCGATTCGGAAAATCACAGTCGTCTTATTCCTAAATACACAGCAGCCTACCACAAAGCTCAGCCACTTCAACGGTGGCGGACTTAGACTATACGATCTAAACGATCATGCAAAACCACTTACGGTAAAAGAAGAAGAAG
The DNA here is from genome assembly GCA_039201015.1 of Bacteroidota bacterium. GTDB lineage: Bacteria > Bacteroidota > Bacteroidia > Chitinophagales > Saprospiraceae > JAAUTG01. The sequence continues at coordinate 2,546 of JBCCRX010000313.1, forward strand.
GGCTTTTGATTGCCTTTCGCTCCGAGGTGTATCATCAGGTCAATGCAATACGACAAGGACAACGCTTCAGTGTTGTCAGTTGGTTTATTTGAATCAAAATTTCAAAACTTAATTATTTCACACTTTAAAACGCAATTTATTATGCCACCAACTAGTGCAGCAATACCCAATTTTCATTTTTCTTTATCTCCCGTGCCTTTACCACAACGATTACCTTTTCCAAGGAATGAATCCGTTGTTTTAGTACCAGCGTATTTCTTTCCCTATGATGACAACAATCCAGGTACGCACAATGTCGGACCATATTGGTCAACACTAATTGAAGCCGCAAAGCTTCATGGCAACCGATTGGTTGTTATTGCGAATCCAAACAATGGACCAGGCAGTGGTACAGGTTGGGAAAATCAAAAGTATCAAGAAGCGATCACCAAAGTCCGCAATGAAGGCGCCGTGGTCATCGGCTATGTACACGTTTGCTACGGCTTGGAACACCATTCTGCGGCTTGCAACAATCGCACCCTGCAAGATATACATAGCGATATTGATAAATGGATGGCTTGGTACAATGTGGATGGTATTTTCTTGGACGAGACTGCCACCCAAGCTCCAAAATTGCAATGGCATCAGGACTTGGTGCAGTACATCAAAAGTGTTTTTGGGGAAGATGGCTCTGTTTACATGAATTATGGAGTCATGCCAAATACGTCTTACATATCAAATATGCCTAATGTAATTCACGGTGTATTTGAGAATACGCCAAGTGCTTTTGATGCACAATTTGCACAAATCCAGCAGTCTTCTCTACACAATCAAACGACTATTTTGATTCATTCGGAGAATGGCTCGGACTGGCAGCAATTGAAGAATAAAATTTTGTCGGACATCAAAGTACAAGGTTTTTATATTACCAACGATACTTTTCAAGGGAACCCTTGGGATAGCTTGCCGCCTTATTTTATGAGTTTATTTGACTAAGAAGTAGTGCTTAGATTTGTCAAATTTTAAGAATTTGGCAAATCTTTCTAGCAGAATCTTACGCTTCAAACAAATCCTCCATTGTCACCTCCGAGTGAATTTCGCTAAAATAATGACTATTTTGAATAGCAGGATAAGTGCTGATGAGGCTCGTCACTACCGATTTTTTAGTCTTGGTGAGGTGTTCAAAAACGGCTCGTTTTCTGCGCAGTTTAGCGGCGTATTCTTTGCTGATGATGTATTCTTTGTTGGAAAATTTGGCTTCGCACAGATTGATAACGCCATCGTTTCGATCAATTAATAAATCAATTTGTGCGCCTGGCATTTCGTCATTGCCCTTATGATGCCAAGAGGAAGTTTGAGTAATCGTACCACTGATCCCCAATTTTTTTAAAATCTGTGGAATATGCAGCAGACAAATATTCTCGTAAGCGTAGCCGCTCCAAGCAACGTACTTAGGTGCTTTGGAAAGCATTTGCCATGAATTTTGGAGTTGGTCGTTGTTACCTTTGATGAATCGGAGATAGAAGAGAGAGTATAAATCAATCAGTCGATAAATGCTTTGTTTTTGTTTCTTCTGAAAGGGAAGATATTTCAAAATAAAGCCACTCTCTAAAAGATCATTTAGGGTACGATTGAATGTACCGCCCTCGGGAAGTTTTGATTTTTTCAGCAAATCTTTTCTGGTCAAACCGTAGGGATGTTCAGATAGGGCTTCGATGACCGCGACGTGATTTTCGGCATGCTTAAAAAGCGAATAATAAAGTTGTTCGTATTCATCGGTGAGCAAGCCCGTAGGAGAAAAGCAGATTTCGTTAATCAATTGGATGACGCTTTTACCTCCGCTCAACTCGTTGAGATAAAATGGAATACCGCCCATGACCATATACAATTGAATGATTTGATAATGGGAAAATTTGAGATTTTTTGCTTGACAAAATACTGCTGTTTGATGTAGATTGAAGGGTTCGAGTTTTATTCTTCGAGTGACTCGGTTGTATAAACCACCCTTCGATTTTAGCAACTTTTTTTTCATCCAAGAAGCCGTTGAACCACAAGCAATCAATACTACTTGATTCATTTTGGAAGCATGCTGATTCCAAAAATATTCGAGGGCGGCGACAAAGCCAGATCTGGGCGTATCCAGCCATGGCATTTCGTCTATAAAAACCACTAATTTTTGATTGGACTGCTTTTGCTTTTGGTACAAATAGTCCGTCAAATAGGAGAAGGCTGTTCCCCAATCTTTGGGTGGGTCAGTTTCTTTATTGCCTTTAGTAAAACGAAGGTATTCCCTAAAAAAATTACCGAGCTGTATAGACTTAGATTTTTCAAAAGCACCCGAAAAAGAGAAAACGAAATGGGATTGAAGATATTCATAGATCAAAAAAGTCTTTCCAACCCTACGTCGTCCATAAACGGCTAAAAATTCCGCTTTCTCAGAAGCCATGATTTTATCGAGCAGCTCGAGTTCTTTTTTACGTCCAATAATTTCGTTTACCATGAAAACTACACTTTACAAACTGGAGAAATCTATGCAATTTAGATACATTTCTCCAAATAATGAATATTAAACTGGAGAAATCTATTAGGAAAAAGCACATTTCTCCAGATATAATGTGATAGGATACGATCATTTTCCACGCCATGTCCTTTAGCAATTAATAATTATATTAGTTCCTAATTGTATTAGTTCAATAACACACTATTGATGAAAACGAGCCTATATCTACTCTCCATAATATGCTTACTCTGTTTTTGCTGCCAAGAACAAAAATCAAGTAATTCAGGACGTCAGCAGTATAAAATTGAACCTACTGAAATAGAGCCTTTGCCCTACTATGTCAACAGAACTGGTGATACAATTGATGTTAGCTTACCTATGAAATCGAATGCGATATTGGACACCAATTATCGCTTACCGCTCAAAGCAAAGCCATTAACATTGGAAAAAGTAACTGCCTTTCCGAATCATGTCACTCGTGCTAGTGAACCCATAGTCATTCCTTTTGAAGAAAGTATGTGGGATACATTAGTGCATGGTGATACGTTGAGGATAGCTACTCGGCCATTGAAAGGAAGAGGAATTGAAGTAGAACGTTCTTTTATAAAAAGAGCTGGTGCACCGACCATCAAAGGACAACCTGATTATGCGATTACTTCATTGGGAGCAGATCAAGGATTATCCAATACTTTTCATAGAAAATTTGCAAAAGATGATAAAGGAAATATTTGGTTTCTGTCATATATAGGATTGACTAGATATGATGGTGTGACTATGGAAAACTATGACTTACCAGGCAAAGGTATTACTTCATTCATGTCAATGCTATGCGATAGTGATCAAAATATATGGGTAGCAGGAAGAGAGAAAATGATCCGTTATAACGGTACACAATTCGAAGTATATGATGATTTTCCATCATCAGAAGAAGCACTTTTTATTAGTGATTTAGCGGAAGATCACGAAAACAATATCTGGTTTTTAGGTGGAGATAATGGGTTTGGCTACATCAAAGACAGTATCATTTATTCTTTTCCTGACTTAACGGGAAAAGTCGGTCAAGCAGGAAAATTCTTTTCTGATTCTAGTGAAAATATGTGGATGATGATTAGTCGCAATCGTCAATTAATCAAATATGATGGCACACATTTTGTTTCATTAAAAAGTTCAATACCTACTGCTACAGAGCGTTCGTTTTCTAGTTTAACTGCCGATGATGAAGGAAATATTTGGATGCTTGGATCTATTGGACAGCAAGCTACACTCGTAAAGTTTGATGGGAACAATTTCTATGTCTATTCAAAAGAACAAGGATTTGATGGTAAAGTAAGTAGATCAATCTTTGATAATATTGAGATCACTTCGGAAGGATTAGTTCTTGTCACAAGTGCGGGGAAAGGTCTTACTGAATTTGATGGAGTATACTTCACTAAAATAAGTACCGATCAAGGGCTCAGCGGAAATTTATCTGATCTATTAGAGGATGATGCAGGTAATATCTGGATTACTTCGGGCGATTATGAAAACCTCTTTACGTATCACCCAAAAAGATTTAAGCACCTTGCTTATGATAAGATGGATTCTATAGGACTTGGAGGAACTGGATACCTTATGAATAAATTTGGAGCAACTTGGTGGTACAATCGTGATAATAAGGCATTCCTTTGTTTGGATAAAAATAGTGTATACCATTATCAAACTGATGTAAGTTTTGCCTATTTATTCTTTGAAGATCAACGTGGCGGTATTTGGTCTAATTCTACTGGAGAAAGTGCGTTTCATTTATATAAGGATTCAATAGCAGAAATAAAAATTGATGCCTACATCCCTAGCATTCTTGATATAAGTGACCAAGAAATCTGGTTTGCTACTGTAGCAAATTTGGTTCAATTGGATAAAACAGGAAAGACTACCCTAGACTATGATGTAGATTTTTTGGGAAATGGGGAACGCTTTTTCAATATCGGCATAGCAAAAGATAGTAAGCGTCAATTATGGGGAGCGACAATGAACGGTAAAATAGCAAATTATAGTGAAGATCGTTTCACTTATTACAACTTTCCAGTCAAAAAAAATTCAACTTTCATTGTTACAAATCCTATTGTGGACGATGCAGATAATGTTTGGTTTATTTATGGTACGCAAGCTTTAATAAAATATGATGGGGAACGGTTTTGGCAATATGATTTTAGTGATCAAATGAAAGGGGAAATTCAATCTTTTTTATTAGATGATGTAGGTAATATTTGGATTACGTCTCTTGGCGATGGTGTCATTCGATTTGATGGAAAACAGATTCAATTTCTGACCACTAAGGATGGACTATTAGAAAATAATACTTCAATCATCAATAAAGATTTTGAAGGACGTATATGGGTAGTGTCGGTGGCTGGCATGAATATAATTGAACGCCATCAACTGGAAGATGGTAAAGAACAATTTCATATCTATACGTACGGAAAAACAGATGGACTTTACGCTAATTTTTTCCCTATTGTAGTCGGCTCAAATTTTAGTGAAGAACAAAATACCGCTTTTATTCGAGGGATGACGGCAAGTAGCTATTTTGATCCAGATCAACTCAAAATTCCTGCTCCTCCTAAAAATCTAAGTCTTGCCCAATTGGACATCAATCAAGAATTGATAGACTATAGTCGATTGCAAGACAGCAGTTATCGAGCCACTTTGACCTATGGCGAGCAAATCAATCAATCGTTTTCTAAATCTACTAGATTTACAAATTATCCACTGGATTTGACTTTGCCACATTATTTAGACCATTTGGCTTTTCATTTTACAGCGATCAATTGGGAAGCACCTCACAAAATACGCTATAGTTTCAAAATGAAAGGCTTGGAATCAGATTGGTCAACACCACAAACTGAGCCTATCATTGATTACAGAAATTTACCACACGGTCAATATACCTTAATGGCAAGAGTCAAAAATGAATCCAACGTCTGGAGCGAGCCTTTTGAGTATCAATTCACGATTCGTCCGCCGTGGTGGTTGAGTCCTATAGCTTACATAGTTTATGTTTTGGCGTTTTTGTTATTCTTGTATAGTCTGTTCCTTTATCTTCGCCGCAGATTACAATTGGAAAATGCCTACAAGCAAGAACAAGCCGAAGCCCAACGCCTCAAAGAACTCGACACCTTTAAAAGTCGGCTCTATACTAACTTG
>JBCCRX010000314.1:0-8079 GCA_039201015.1 Bacteroidota bacterium
CCCAAATTTTTAAGAATTATCGCGAACTAATACAAGGCGCGAAGAGGGAAGATAGCCTGTGTTACCTGACTGATGAGCAAGGCAGTAGTAGTTTGGGAGAAAATTAAAAATGGGTAGGTTATTTTTTACATGTTCCCTTATGGGCTTGGAAATTAAACAGTTCTGAATTTTTTCTGTACTTGCTTCAAAAGTTAAAGAACAGCAACTACAACAAATGAGCTTTTTCGACTTAAATCGTTGGCAGGAAATTTTAAGCGTTATGTGGGCGAACCGCCTCCGCACTATATTGACGGCTTTCAGTGTGTGGTGGGGTATTTTTATGTTGGTGCTATTATTGGGTTCGAGCAATGGGCTAAAAAATAGCTTTGAACAGGATTTTGCGGATAATCTAGTTAATCTCTTTTGGGTGAGAGCCTACACCACCTCAATGCCTTTTCAAGGCTTGCCCGAAAATCGCCGAATTACACTGCATAACTCTGATTTAGACATGCTGCGAGAAGAATTTGATGCAATTGATCTGACGGTCGGGCGATATTATTTATCGAATGATTACTTCGTTAGTCGAGGCGATCAGTCTTTTCAATTTGAATTGGTTGGTACACACCCTGATCGGCAAAAAGTAGAAAACTCAGTAGTGCTAGAAGGACGATTTTTGAATGACAATGATCTTAGAAAAGAAGCCAAGATTTGTGTGATTGGAGAAGAAGTAGCCCATTCTTTTTTTCAAAACGGCGCATCTCCGATTGGTGAATATTTGACGATTCAAGAGATTCCTTTTCGCATCGCGGGCGTATTTATGGATGAAGAAGACGATGATGAAAATCGAACGATATATTTCCCACTCACAACCACTCAAACACTTTTTGCACAAGAAGATCGCTTAAACAATATGATTTTGGCGCATAACCAAAATACAGTGGAATCTTCGCTAGAACTGGAAAACCAAATTCGAGCGCAACTAGCCGCCCGCTACGAGTTTAATCGAGCGGATAAGCAAGCCCTAAGTATTTACAATAATCTGGAGGACTACGAAAAATTTCAAACCGTTTTTCGCTTCATCAATGGTTTTATTTGGTTTGTTGGCATTGGTAGTTTGATTGCTGGTATGATTGGCGTCAGTAATATTATGCTGATTACGGTCAATGAACGACAACAAGAATTTGGGATTCGCAAAGCAATTGGTGCTAAAAATAGTTCTATCATTGGCATGGTCATTCAAGAGTCTATTGTTTTGACCAGCATGGCGGGACTTATTGGCTTGCTGACGGGTTATGCGCTGATTACAGGCATTGACCAAATCATGAGGAGCAATGAAATCGAAGCCAATTTTTTCTACAATCCAGAAGTAGATTTCAGAATAGCCCTTTCCGCTATCGTTGTTTTAGTCGTAGTCGGTGTGCTTGCGGGTATTGCACCTGCGAGGAAAGCAACTTCGATCAATACAGCGGAGGCGTTGAAGAAATAATCCTCTTCAACTAAGCAGAAAGTAAATCTGTTTTCAGATTAAATTAAAAGTCATATCATGACAGTTACACTTAATATTGAGCCTGATTTAAAGCAGCAGATGTCCATGGAAGCACGACAAAGAGGTATTGAGCTAGAGCAGTATATCGTTGACAGTCTACGAGAATACTCCACTATGATACAAACCACAGAGGCTGCATTGCTAAAGAATATAAATGAAGGGTTTTCTGACAGTTTTTGGCGTACCTATCATCGATTAGTTAAAAAACGGAATAGCTCTAGCATTAAAAATGAAGAATTAGATCTTTTGATAGAGATGACAGAACAAATTGAAAAATCAAATGTAAAGCGATTGGAGAGTTTATCAGAGCTTGCCGTTTTGAGAGAAACAGACTTACTTTCCCTGATGAGTCAACTTGGCATAAAAGCTCCAAGTTATGCCTAGTAAAAAAGTAAAGGCTGCTGTTGCTGAAAGAGCTAGTCATATTTGTGAGTATTGTATTTGTCCACTATTACTCTCCTCTTCTCCTTTTTCAGTAGAGCATATCATTCCGCTAGCCAAAAATGGAAGTGATGATATTGATAACCTTGCTCTTGCATGCCAAGGATGTAATAACTTTAAATATGCCTTGACAGAGGCAATAGATTCCATTACAGGAGAGTACGCCCCACTTTATAATCCAAGGAAAGATAAATGGAATGAACATTTTACATGGAGCGATGATTTTATAGAATTGCTCGGAATTTCGCCTATTGGAAGAGCAACTATCAGTAAACTGAAATTGAATAGAGAAGGCGTGAAAAACCAAAGAAAACTATTAAAAATCTGGAATTTACATCCACCTAAAAATTAGGTTTAAGTGAACAATATCTTCGAAAGTTGGCAAGAAATAACAGAAACCATTCGACGGCATAAGCTGCGTACTTTCCTGACGGGCTTGGGTATTTGGTGGGGTGTTTTTATGCTGGTCATGCTTATGGGAAGCGGCAACGGACTAAAAAAAGGCGTTTTTGGACAGATTGGAGAACAAGCAATGAACTCCATTTATATCTGGGGGCAAAGTACTTCCTTACCCTATGCGGGCTTTCAACCTGGACGCGAAGTCAGATTAACTACCGATGATGTACTTGCCATTAAAAGTGGATTCTCGGAAGAAATAGAATACATTGCCCCTAGATTGTTCATTGGCACAGAATCTTTTACCCTTGGGCAGAAGCAAGCAGAATATGAAGTACGCGGAGAATTTCCAGCGATGACCGAAATAGAAGGCATGGGCGTCGTGGAAGGACGATTCATTAATCAGAATGATCTGGACAACCGTAGAAAAGTGATCGTTATCGGCAAAGAGGTTAATAAAATGCTCTTTCCTAACGAATCGCCCATTGGTGAATATTTGGAGATCAGAAGTAGCAAATACCAGATCATTGGTGTCATCGAATCTTTGCGTGGGGGTGAAAATAAACAAGAAGATGAAGAAAGCATTATGATGCCTCTGACCACCGCGCAACAAGTCAACAACAATCCAAACACTATCCACTACATGGTAGCAACAATGCACGCGGGCGTTTCTTCTGTGGAACTAGAAGAACGATTGAAATTGTTGCTCAAAAACCGCCACAATGTTGATCCAGAAGATGTGGAAGGGGTAGGTTCTTTCAATCTGGAAGAAGAATTTCGGAAAATTTCCAATCTGTTCTTGGGTGTAGATGTCTTGATTTGGATTGTCGGTATTGGCAGTTTGATTGCTGGCGTGGTGGGCGTTGGTAATATCATGTTGATCTCCGTCAAAGAGCGAACTCAGGAAATTGGATTGCGAAAAGCCCTCGGTGCGACTCCTCGCTCCATTGCGAATAACTTCATTGTTGAAACCATTCTGATTACTTTTATTGCTGGCTATATTGGCTTGATTAGCAGTACTTTGGTAGTCTATGGAATGAACTTATTGGCACAAGATTCCGAATTTTTTGCTGCTCCCGAAGTGGAGTTATCAGTTGGTCTAGGTGCTATCTTCGTTCTGGTATTTTTCAGCGTCATTGTCGGTCTTATTCCAGCCATGAAAGCAGCACGTATGAATCCAGTGGATGCTTTGAGGGATGAGTAATCAACACTTTTTTTCCCACTCAACTTTTAGCATTTTTCTCTTGTATTTATTTAAGGAATCTCATAAGATTGTACGCAAGGAGAAGGCTTTTCTCTCTCTCCAAAAGAATTTTCCATCAAAAATTTTATACAATCAACTAGATTTTTGATGGCTTAAACAAAGTAGGAGAATTAGCTTATAAGAAAGCCCCTTGTGCAAAAATAAGCAACAAAAATTTAATACATTATGGCAAAGTTACCGCCTGCGATCAACTTCAAAAAATGGATAGAAGACAATAGGCATTTGCTGAAACCACCCGTTGGAAATAAAGCAATTTATAATGATGATTACATCGTCATGGTGGTCGGTGGTCCAAATTCTAGAAAGGATTATCACTTGAATCAAACCCCTGAATTTTTCTATCAAATAGAAGGCGATATTGTACTGAAAGTGATAGAGGAAGGAGAACCTAGAGACGTGCACATCAAAGAAGGAGAGGTGTTTTACTTACCGCCAAATATCCCACATTCGCCACAGAGAAACGCGAACACTGTAGGTTTGGTCATTGAGCAGAAAAGGCCTAATGGCGTAAAAGATAGTTTGGCATGGTATTGCGAATCTTGTCACAATAAAATGTACGAAGAATCTTTTGAGCTTGCTAACATTGAAATAGATTTACCGATTATTTTCAATCGCTACTATTCCAGCAAAAAACTGCGTACTTGTGATGCTTGTGGTGCAGAGATGCAGCCGCCGAAGTAAATGGCTTTTCCAGAAATTACACCCCTTTCTCGAATACATTCTCTACAAAAGCTAAACCCCTTGGTCTTTTATCCGTATAAGTGTATTGATTGAGCATACTCTACCCTACTTTTTTTAAAATACCAATAGGCTCACCGCCTGCGTCGGCTCGCGATAGGGGTTTGGGAGAGCAACACAATATTGAGCTAAAAGCCCAATATTGTGTTGCTCCCTCAAAATCCCCCCTGTTTTCGCAGCGAAGCGGTGGAAACTAAGAAGCCTTAAATTTTAGTAGGGTAGCGTAGATTTAGCATCTTTATCAAATATGGATTTATTTTACATTCTACAAATACTCTGGAATCGAAAGTGGATGTTGTTATTGGTCGGCGCAAGTACAACGGTTTTGACCTATTTTTTGATGGGTTTTGTACCGCCAGAGTTTAAGTCAGAAGCCATCATTTCTACGGGTATCATAGAACGCAGAGCAATAGAACTGGAAAGAGAAAATCCCTTTCGGCAGCAATTCCAAGTCAGCAGTCAATTCAGCAATTTCGTGACGCGCCTCCAATCTCGTACAAGCATCCGCCAACTCTCACATCGCCTGTTATCACATGATTTGAACGCCCTTCTAGCTAATGAAAAAGCATTCAATACACCAGATAAAGAAGAATGGACTTATACAGCAAAAGAAGCCAAACAACTACTCAAATTGCTGCAAAGTGAAGCAATTGCTAAGCCTTCCAAAGAAACTGAGCCACGCCTACAGAAAGTTACGGCTGCTTTTGGGTATGATTTTAAGACGCTCTCTGAGCAAACAAATGTTTATCGAGACGGCAGCACGGATTATCTCAAAATCATTTTCACGGGCAATAGTGCAGCATTTGCCGCTTATGCTGTGAATGCGATTGCGGAAAACTTTACCCAAAATTACAATAGTGATCGCATCGCTCAAGAGCAATTATCTGTCCGATTTTATACAAATCTCGCAACGGACAAAAAACAAGAAGTCGATAGTTTAAGCGCATTGATCGCAAGCTACAAACGCAACCAAAAAATCATTGATCTGGAAGAATTGGGCAGTTCTTTGATTGCAGAGCGCAAAGATTTGGAGATGGCGAGAGAAGAAGAGCGCAAAAATATAGAAGGACTAAAGAAAGCCGTAAGTACGCTGGATGGCTATCTAAAAGCGGAGGAATTTGAATTCGATAGCACCGCGATTGCCAGTTTATTGTTGCGAGAGAAAGTCGGGGAACGCAAAGAAAAGGAAGGCAACTTACTGAATGAATACGATTTACAAACGCCTCAAAACGAATCTTTAGCTGTCGAATTTCGATCCAGAGGAGTAGTACTCAATGACCAGATCAAGGAGTTGGTCAGGGAGCGTATTAGAAAAGAAGAAAGGTTAAGAAAAAGCAAGGAGGTGGAAGACCTTTTTGTGCGACGGATAGAAGCGGAGATTGATTTATTGCTTGCCGAAGAAAGCGTAAAATCCCTCAATCAAGCACTGGGACAAGTCGAAAAACGCACCTTGGGCTTCGTGACAGATGAAACGCAACTGGAGCGATTGGAAGGCGAAAAAACCATCCGCACAGAAGAGTACTTAGACATTGTGAGCAAAAAAAACGAAGCAGGACGCATTGCACTTTCTTCTGCGATGCCGCTGTCGATCATAGAATACGGGGAAGTGCCAGAAAAAGCAGAAGGGTCTAAAGCAAAAATCATTGCGGTGCTGGGAGGAATCGTAGCCACTGGCGGCGTCGCTGTATTGCTCATTTTCCTAGCTTTATTCAATAATTTTTGGATCAAAAAGCAGGAAGGAAACGAAAACATCGTTTAGCTAGAAGATCAGTAAAATTTCGTTTCTCTACCACACAAAAAGGCTCAAATCATTTTGGTTTGAGCCTTTTTTTAGTTTTAAGTCCAACGGATGTAAGTCGAAGTTTTACGCTCCACTACCCTACTGCTAGGCTTAAAGGTTTCAATTCCAAACGGTGCAATTCAAAGACCAACAGCCTACTACATCTAATGACGCAGTATCGTTTCAATTCCAAACGGTGCAATTCAAAGTAGAAGGCATTAGGGCAGACGATTTACTTAATCTAGTGTTTCAATTCCAAACGGTGCAATTCAAAGTAAGCAATTACGATTCAAAAATTGTAACCAAAGAAAGTTTCAATTCCAAACGGTGCAATTCAAAGTACTGCATAGTTCGTACTTTCTCGGAAATATACGTAGTTTCAATTCCAAACGGTGCAATTCAAAGAACAGGCTATTGAGTTTCAAGATGTTAGACGAAAGTTTCAATTCCAAACGGTGCAATTCAAAGAATCGTCCGCTTGCTGTCATCCATCATGCCAGAAAAGTTTCAATTCCAAACGGTGCAATTCAAAGTTTTCGTTCTAACCACTTTGTTTTCACAGGCAAAGGTTTCAATTCCAAACGGTGCAATTCAAAGGCAAGTTTGCAAAGAGCGCAACCTATCACCATTTAGGTTTCAATTCCAAACGGTGCAATTCAAAGCTGCCGATAAAGCCGTTGTTATTGCTGAACCGCCATGTTTCAATTCCAAACGGTGCAATTCAAAGAGACGAATGCGAGGCGGGCCAGATCGAATACAGAAGTTTCAATTCCAAACGGTGCAATTCAAAGCAACTCAAAAATATTGATTTGAGCGAATTTCAAGCGGGTTTCAATTCCAAACGGTGCAATTCAAAGAATACAGGAATTAATGATTGGACGTGTTTACTTACGTTTCAATTCCAAACGGTGCAATTCAAAGACGATGGTGCTTGGATACAGGTGCCTGTCCAAATTCGTTTCAATTCCAAACGGTGCAATTCAAAGCGGGAGTTAACTTTTCTAATGTATCTAAGTTTTTTCCGTTTCAATTCCAAACGGTGCAATTCAAAGTCATCGAAAATATTAAGGCGAAGATTCACACCATTGTTTCAATTCCAAACGGTGCAATTCAAAGGCAGGTCAATGGATTTGTTTTTGAACGTTACATTGAGTTTCAATTCCAAACGGTGCAATTCAAAGATAGATCGACTTTTGCCACTGTACCATCCGAATCCGGTTTCAATTCCAAACGGTGCAATTCAAAGTTATAAGCGGTTTCAAGCGTTTTTATATCTTCATCGTTTCAATTCCAAACGGTGCAATTCAAAGAGTAGAGTTCTTTCTACACTTCCTTTCATTCAACAAGTTTCAATTCCAAACGGTGCAATTCAAAGTGATTTGTATTTTAGTAATAATCTTAAAAAAGGCAGTTTCAATTCCAAACGGTGCAATTCAAAGACCGAGCATAAATATATATAAGATATTGATTTTGAGCAAATTATTATTTCACTTTCTGTGCTTTTTGATACCTAAAAATTGTCAACCCCCAATAGTGTAATTTACCCCCTTCCTCGACAAACTACTTAAATCACTTATAATCAATTACTTACAACTATTACTTGCCTTTTTCAAACGTAGAAATCATCAAAGAAGGCATCATCGACAATTTTTATCCTTCCCAAAAGGGAGCTTATACCCGAATGCTTTCTAGTAAGAAGGCATCCAATGGAGAAGTGTTCAAATGTGATACTCTTTTGTATTTTGCGCGTCCTTAGCTAGTGGACATCTCAAAATAAAAGGATAGAAAAATGACATTTAGTATCAATTAAAAAATAAAATCGACATACATGGAGTCGCAACCAAAAAATCTTTTAAGGTGGATTTTTTGGTTGCTCCAAGGGGTTCTTAAGGGTGAAAAGCATCAAAAATTAGAGATTTTTGATGCTTTTCACCC
>JBCCRX010000315.1:0-8032 GCA_039201015.1 Bacteroidota bacterium
AAAGAAATTCAGTCTTGGCTTTTTTGGTTCTTTTTGTGCTAAGACAAAAAGAACATGTTATTTCCTGAAATCGTACAGCTAGATCACAAAAATTTTCAAAGAACCATAATTTTTTTCTTTTCAAGGATCGTGTAAGCTACATTATGACTCATGTTGCGCAAGTAGTACATTATTCTATGTTATTCGCTGATCTCTGAGATTGGCGTATTTTGAATTAGAGTGGCTTCGACTTGTCTGCCTCAGGATGACACCCGACGATTTGTAAACAAGTGGCACTTTGTGTCATTTGCAATTTGGTGTTTTGCGTAACATCAGTTATGATACAGTCCTATTTCTTCACAATCAGCTTTTGACTTTCTAATATCCCTTTTTTCCCCACAGCTTGCAATATGTAAGTGCCATTGGGAAGTAGAAAATTAGTCTTTATTGTTTCTTTTGGTGCGAGCGGGCGATCAATGATCAGAATCAGATTGCCTGAATAATCTAGGATTTGCCAGTCCTTGATGAATTTGGAAGACAAATTGTTTAACGTAATGTAGTTGTTTGCAGGATTTGGAGCAATTTGAAAAATGCTATCGGACAAAGGAGCAATTTCCTTAGTACTGACGTTCACGGGCGCGTAGCTATCAAAATTGTCGAATATAAAAGTATCACCGCTGTTGGTATTGGACGCGAAAAGCAGTACGAATTGGTCAACGCGCGTATTGCTTACATTGACATCAGGACGATCTTTGAACTGAAATTCAAAGCGTTCCCATTCATTTTGTTTGCTGGTCGTGACCTCAAAACGGCTGTGTCTGCCCCTTGGATAATTGTCCGACTGTACCAAACGACTATCCTCCAATTGTAGCAATACCGTTGTACCGATTGGTGCATCGGTGTATAAGTCTAGGTAAAACTTTTTCGTACCATTGATGTACTCAAAGACGTTTCCAAGATCGTTGATTTGATAGACGATAATATCAAAAAGTGCCGCCGCATTTCGCTTATATTTTCCGACTAGATTCGAGGCATTGATACCCTCGGTATCGGGATTATTGGCTTCATCCTCAAAGTCACCAGAAGTGAAATTGAGCTGCACCCTAGCTGTTTCATCAAAATTTTCAAATGAAAAATCACGCGCAATCGCACTGCCCGCTGCTACTTCCAACACTATATTTTGTTTACCACAATCATCCGTAATTTCGACTTCTATTTCACCGCTGACTGTTCCCCAATTCACCCTTAGATCAGGCGTCCCTTGTCCTTCTAAAATTTGTACGCCTTCGGGTACTTTCCAATCAATCGTTGCATTTTCGGAGGTGTTGTGTACGGTATAAACTAGATTTTCGGATAGCGCAGCGACTTCGCGTTTCCCTGTAATGTAAGTTGAAAAACCATCATAAACTCTTACGTATTCAACTTCCATATTTTGAGGAAAAGGCGTAGAAGTGTTTGGGCTACCTGGCCAGTTTCCACCGACCGCTACGTTCAATAAGAAGTGAAAATCTTGATCGAATGGCCAGCGAGCGGGCGCAACATCACTTCGGTTCTTAGTAGCGTACAAATAATCATCTACAAACCAACGAATCTCATTTTCTTCCCATTCAATCGCAAACTCATGAAATTCATCATTTAGTATCCCTTCTAGTAGTTCGTAAGCTGCTCCCGATGATCTATTGTTTGGCCAAGCATTTCCGAAATGAATCGTTCCGTGCGCCGTAGCGGGTTCTTTCCCGATCATTTCCACAATATCAATCTCTCCACTCTGTGGCCAGCCACCATATACTTCATCGGTCGGCAACATCCAAAAAGCGGGCCAGATTCCCTGTCCTTTCGGTAGTTTTATAGATGCTTCAAAACGACCGTATTTCCAGTCGCCTTTGTTGATGCTCCTGATTCTGGATGAAGTGTAATTTTTATCGCCTGCTTGCTCTCGTTTTGCAATAATTTTCAATTTGCCATCCTCCACGACTGTATTTTCTCTTTTGTACCATTGGAGTTCGTTGTTTCCCCAGCCGCACAAATTAGGGCAACCGTCACCCGTCTGATGTGACCATTTGCTTCCGTCCAGATTGTTGCCTTCAAATTCATCTGCCCAAACTAGATTAGGGCATTGTGCCATTAATAAAATGCTAGAAAGTATAAAAAATAGACTGAAATAGAACTTCATATTGAATAGTTTGACTGTTTTAAATTGCTAGCTAACAAAAGAATCAATTCTTGAACTTGTAGAAATCAAGCTATTGTAAAATAATTAATTTCTTGTTTCTTTTATTCGTCCAGAAATGAACTACATTGTTGTAAGTTTATGAACGCAGCGAAAATTGCATACACTGAAATTTTTAACTCTTAATTTTCAATTAATATCAAAATACATAATATGTTCACAACGATTGAGCCTGCTTTACAGGAGGAAATACAAGATATCAAAGATGCAGGACTTTACAAAGAAGAAAGGGTTATCACAACGCCACAAGCCGCTGAAATACAGACGACTAAAGGTAAGGAAGTATTGAATTTTTGTGCTAACAACTACTTGGGCTTGTCCTCGCATCCAGCACTGATAGAAGCCGCAAAAGCAACTATTGATACGCACGGCTTTGGGCTGTCTTCGGTGCGCTTCATCTGTGGCACACAGGATATTCATAAAGAACTAGAGCGAAAAATTGCGGATTTTCTCGGTATGGAAGATGCCATTTTATACGCTGCTGCTTTTGATGCTAACGGAGGCTTATTTGAGCCACTTTTGACAAAGGAAGATGCCATCATTTCGGATGCTCTGAACCACGCTTCGATTATCGACGGCATTCGTTTGTGCAAAGCGCAACGCTATCGCTACGCCACCAATGATATGGTAGATTTGGAAGCCAAGCTACAAGAAGCACAAGGTGCAAGACGGCGTATGATTGCAACGGATGGTGTTTTTTCTATGGACGGCACGATTGCACAAATTGATAAGATATGTGATTTAGCAGAAAAATATGATGCCATGGTGATGGTGGATGAATGTCACTCAACGGGCTTTGTCGGAAAGACGGGAAGAGGCACACACGAATACTGCAATGCTATGGGAAGAGTGGACATCATCACAGGCACTTTTGGCAAAGCATTGGGTGGTGCTTCTGGAGGTTTCACAGCAGCCAAAAAAGAGATCGTGGATATTCTACGCCAACGCTCTCGTCCTTATCTATTCTCTAATACTTTAGCACCTTCTATCGTTGGGGCGTCGATCAAAGCACTAGAACTATTGACCGCTTCTACGGATTTACGAGACCAACTGGAGGAAAACACCCAATATTTCCGTGCAGCCATGACCGCAGCGGGTTTTGATATCATCGAAGGGGTGCATCCAATTGTGCCGATTATGCTGTACGATGCAAAATTATCGCAAACTTTTGCCAAAAAACTATTGGAAGAAGGTATTTATGTCATTGGCTTTTTCTATCCTGTTGTGCCGAAAGAGAAAGCGAGAATCAGGGTGCAAATCTCCGCAGGACACGAACACGAACATCTCGAAAGGGCAGTTGCGGCATTCAAGAAAGTAGGGAAGGAATTGGGGGTGATTTAGATAAATATTCCATCTGCTATCCTTCTAAAGTTGTAATATTAGTTAAGCGTATGACCTGAAAGTTAAGGACTCCACTTCGAGGGGAAATCTTTAATTCATAGTTCACCAGTTAGAGGCAGACCCGTTTCTAACCTTAGAAGGAAAGCCATTCCGTCTATTCACCTCTTTTATCTGTAGATAGCTCCATTGAATTTTTTCTACGGAAAAAGCCGATGGAGTTTTCGAGTGGAGGTGAAGCGTTCCTTATTTCTTATTGTGCTAGTACCGTGTAAACTAAGGTTCTTTACATTTTAGATGGGGGAGTTTGAGGGAGCAAAAAGGGCTTTTCTAAAGCCCTTTTTGCTCCCTCACCCCTTGTTCGCCGACGTCGAAGACGGCGGCAGATAGATTTTTTGAAGCTCGAAAATCTATAATTTTCTCGCTTCTTACTTAAAAATTACAAAAAATATGTTTATATTTAACTAGGTGTACTATTGTTAAGTAACTACCTATTTAGATTACGGCAATGACAATAATTTCAGCATGGAAAATATAGGTAAGCAATTCGGACTAGTCGCACCAGTGTCTGATTTCTCGCTTTGACTTCCTTTTCAAATGTTTTCCAAAAGCGCTATTCCTCTCCATTTAGATAAGCTTCCCAAGATTTTTCGCTGTAAATCTCTTCCGCGATGAATTTTAATTCTTTCATCATTTTATCGGCATCTTTGAAGCCTGGAGAGATCGTCACTCGCTCGTATTTCTCATTCAGATAAACAATGGAAGGATAGCCCAAACGTCCGTCTAGCAGCGTGTAAGCCAGTTCATGAACGCCTCTCCTTCCCTGCGCGATGAACTTGAAGGTATGATCGTTGAATTGGATATCTTCTTTTTGCTCTGCATTGAATTTTACGGGATAGAAATTTTCATTGATGTAAGCGGCAACTGCTGCATTAGAAAAAGTTTTTTTGTCCATTACCTTACACCAGCCACACCAATCCGTGTATAAATCAACGACGATTTTTTTCGGATTTTCTTTATTCAGTTCTACGGCTTCTTCCCAAGTGTACCATTTGATGGTTTCTTCTACTGGCGTACTATCTATTGTACGAAAAGCGTAAAATGTACTCGCGAAAGCAAGGAGCAACAAGGGAAACAAAACTTTTTTCATGTTATGCTATTTTAAGTTGTCTAATTATAAAGTGGCGAAGAGCTTGGTGCTTCAAATGAGCATTATACGCTTCAAAAGTACGATGCTTGACAAAGGAAAGTTATTCGTACCTATTAGTTTAACAAGTATTTATATTTTTACAGCAATACCAATTCATGCAGCAAAAAAAGAAAAAAATTGTCCTCGGAGTGGGTGGTTCTAGTGGTTCTATTTATGCAAAAGTCTTATTTGACCGTTTAGTGTTATTACAAGATCAAGTCGAAAAAGTGGGTGTAGTGATGAGTGAAAACGCCAAGTTTAATTGGAAATATGAACTCAAAAACGAAGATTACAAAAACTATCCTTTCGATTTTTACGAAAAAGACAACTTTTTTGCCCCTTTCGCTTCTGGTTCTGCTCAATATGAAAGTATGATTATCTGTCCTTGTTCTATGGGATTGTTGGGTAGAATTGCGACGGGTATCTCAGATGATTTACTCACCCGTGCTGCGGATGTCATTTTCAAAGAGCGCCGACGATTGGTGCTTGTGCCTAGAGATACGCCTTACAGCCTTATCCACATCAATAATATGAAGACGATCACTGAAGCAGGGGGCATTATTTGCCCTGCTTGCCCTTCTTTTTATAGTGCACCCAAAGATTTTGAAGCATTGGCGGCAACCGTAGTGGATCGGGTGCTGGATTTAGTCGGTTTTGATTTACAAACTTATCGTTGGCAGGAGGGATAATAATTTACTTATGTTACGCAAGTGGCACTTTGTATCGTTTGCAATTTGGTGTTTTGCGTAACATCAGTAATTTAGTTGCTAGTAATCAAGTCCAATTTCAAGCGATCTTGTGTATTCAAATCAATGATGTGTTGGAGTACCCCCAGCAATGAATCTAATTGTGATATAAAATAGCGGTTGGTATCAATGGTGAGCATTTTATTTTGAAGTCGAAGAAAAACCCATTCAGAACCGCTGGTACAAGCACTGTACATCGGATCAATGAATAAATCATTTTTTTGATTGAAAATACGCGCACCGAGCAATTGAGCAGCTGCCTGAGATAAGGAACGTGGATTGTTGATGTCCCCTCTCTTGGCTTCTGTGATGCTCACAATTGGTGCCATGAGTTCCTTAGAGCCCGGTGCTTTTGCAAATATAAAATCGCATTCTCCTGTCAGTCCTTGTGATTTGTCAGCTTCTAGCTTTTCTCCAGAAAACAACTCTATGCTATCTCTGTTGTTGAGTTTAATCTCTTTCAATATTGGGAAAACTAAGGCTTCCGAGATTGCCTTTTCAGTAGTCAAAGGAAACTCTTTTGCGGACTCTAGCGTGTACAGCAAATGTTCAGAAGGAGCAATTATATTCATTGCACTGTCAAATAAGGTATCCGTATTTTGCTGAACACCAAATTGACGCTTTATATCCGAAAATTTGAAGTCTTTGTAAGCCATTTTAACGATCTATTAATACACTATAAACGTTGTACTTATTCCAAAGTTTTATCAATAAATACAAGGCAAGGACTTCCTTCTTGGCTACACAAAGAAAATCGAAATCTAATCAAAACTTTATCTATACTTTTTTGTATAAAAAGGTGTATATTTACAAGCTATTTAGATTCAGTCTAACAGAAATACAGACTACATTTGCCCCTACTTAAATTACGCAAAAAATTAAGGATTAGGAATGAGTGATTCAATGCAAGTTTTAGATCAACATACGCAGACCGATTATAAATATGGCTTCACGAGCAACATTGAGATGGAGAGCCTACCGAAAGGCTTGAACGAAGATATTGTGCGCGCTATCTCGAAGAAGAAAAATGAACCTGAGTTTTTGACTGAGTGGCGTTTGGATGCTTTTCGTAAGTGGCAAGAAATGTCTGAGCCGCATTGGGGAAAAATGGATTACAAGCCCATTGACTACCAAGATATTATCTACTACGCTGCTCCTAAGAAACAGCCTAAGTATGAAAGCTTGGATGAAGTAGATCCAGAATTGTTGCGCACTTTTGAGAAGTTGGGCATCCCTTTGGAAGAACAAAAAGCGCTAGCTGGTGTGGCAATGGATGTGGTCTTGGATAGTGCCTCGGTGAAGACTACCTACAAAGAGAAATTATCCGAACTAGGTGTTATTTTTTGCTCTTTCAGCGAAGCGGCACAAAATCATCCAGAGTTGATAAAAAAATATTTGGGAACAGTCATTCCCGCGAATGACAACTACTTTGCTGCTTTGAATTCTGCGGTATTCTCGGATGGCTCTTTCGTCTATATTCCCAAAGGTGTACGTTGTCCAATGGAGTTATCCACTTATTTCCGTATCAATATGGCAGATACAGGACAGTTTGAGCGGACACTAATCATAGCAGAAGAAGGCAGTTATGTCAGCTATTTGGAAGGCTGTACGGCACCGATGCGCGACGAAAATCAATTGCACGCCGCCGTAGTAGAGTTGATTGCGCTGGAAGATGCGGAAATCAAATACTCTACGGTTCAGAACTGGTATCCTGGCGATAAGGAAGGAAATGGCGGTATTTATAATTTCGTGACCAAGCGAGGCTTGTGTGCGGGCAGAAATTCTAAGATTTCTTGGACGCAAGTGGAAACGGGTTCTGCGATCACTTGGAAATATCCGAGCTGTATTTTGAAAGGAGACAATTCAGTGGGTGAGTTTTACTCCGTCGCCGTTACCAATAATTTTCAAGAAGCAGATACGGGTACAAAAATGATTCACATCGGTAAAAATACGCGCTCGACGATCATTTCCAAAGGTATTTCGGCAGGACGAAGCAATAATTCTTACCGAGGTTTGGTGAAAGTAGCCAAACGTGCGGAAAACGCCCATAATTTCTCACAATGTGATTCTCTCCTGATGGGCGACCGTTGTGGTGCGCATACCTTCCCTTATTTAGAAATTGAGAACAATACTGCTAAAGTAGAGCACGAAGCAACTACTTCTAAAATCGGCGAAGATCAACTGTTCTATTTGCAACAGCGCGGTTTGAGTGAAGAAGATTCAATCAACATGATTGTGAATGGCTTTGCGAAAGAGGTCTTCAACGAGTTGCCTATGGAGTTTGCGGTAGAAGCACAAAAATTGTTGGCGATTAGTTTGGAGGGGAGTGTGGGCTAGTAGCAGTGATCGAATGGAGCAAAGAGAAATAAATATGGACGAATACCCAATAAATTCAGATTTCTATCATCAGGTCGTTCAGCTTCTACATACTGCCAAGAGAGAGTCCGTTCAGGCGGTCAACGAAACAATGGTGTTCGTTTACTTCGAGGTGGGCAGGATGATCGTAGAACAAGAACAAGAAGGAAATGATAGGGCTAAATATGGAAGTGA
>JBCCRX010000316.1:0-7990 GCA_039201015.1 Bacteroidota bacterium
ACCCATTTTTAATTTTCTCCCAAACTACTACTGCCTTGCTCATCGGTCAGGTAACACGGGCTATCTTCCCTCTTCGCGCCTTGTATTAGTTCGCGATAATTCCTAAAAATTTGGGTACTTTATTTATTACACATTCCCTAAGAAGGATATCCACTTTGGCAACAAATTTTTCTCTTTATTTTTCTCTTCCTGTAAAAGTTAAACTGCTACCTTTAATCCGAACAAAACGAAAACATCATGCTCCTAGTTTCTTCCTATTACCTTGCAGTGGGCTTGCTATTCATTACTATGCTTTGCTGGGGATCTTGGGCAAATACTCAAAAACTCGCCACCCAAAAGTGGCCCTTTCAGCTTTTCTATTGGGATTATACCATCGGAATTGTACTGCTTGCATTGGTCTTTGGTTTAACTCTAGGCAGTATGGGGGAGAGTGGTAGAAGCTTTCTTCCTGATTTGGCACAAGCCAATAGCAGTGCCTATTTATCTGCTTTCGTTGGTGGTGTCATATTTAATATCGCCAATTTATTACTCGTAGCGGCGATTGATATTGCAGGTATGGCGGTTGCCTTTCCCGTTGGCATTGGTTTGGCGTTGGTCATTGGTGTGATAGATAATTACATCAAAGATAGTCAAGGTAATGCGACGCTTCTTTTCATGGGCGTTGCTTTAGTAGCTGCTGCTATTGTACTCAACGCGCTGTCCTATGGTCGGATGAGCACAGCGGCTTCTACGGATGCAAAAATGAAACGAAAAGGTATCTTGTTTGCGTTGCTGGCAGGCATTACTATGGGCTTTTTCTTTGGCTTTGTAGCCAGCTCTACCGCAAGTGATTTTGTGCAACCTGAAGCGGGAAAATTCACGCCTTATTCTGCTGTTTTTGTTTTTTCTATTGGTATTTTAATTTCTAATTTTCTCTGGAACACAATTTTCATGTATCAGCCACCAAAAGGAGAAGCCGTCTCTTATAACGACTATTTTAAATTGGGGACAAGTCGCCTACACTGGATTGGTATTTTGGGCGGCGCGATTTGGTGCGTTGGTATGTCGCTGAGTATTTTGTGTAGTGATGTCGCGGGTGCTGCTATTGCTTACGGACTAGGGCAGGGAGCAACTCTAGTAGCTGCTTTTTGGGGCGTATTTGTATGGAAAGAATTTGCGGGAGCAGACAAACAAACAAAGGTATTGATTGCACTGATGTTTGTTGCTTTTATAATTGGTTTAGGGCTGATTATTTTTGCGCGCTTTTGATTGGATTTCCACTGCTCCTGACTGCCTATTTCAACCTTCTCACCCGTTTAAGCCTAGCAATTGCAATCGCTAAATCCTCTAAATTATAATCTACCAAGATTTTTTGCTTAACACTCAAAGTTTCTAAAAAAGCGGGTTGATCTTCGTTGGATTCTTCAAAAAGTTCTTCTAAAAAGACAGGTAATTGACCCAGCAAAGCACACTGTAAGATAAGATAGCGTTGTTTTACTAAATCATAGACGAGTAATAAGTAGTCCGATTGACCGTCGGGTGTATCACACCACAAAAAGACGGGATATTTCAGGTAGTTGATGTCCCAAAAAGCAAAGATATGGGTTTCAAAAAGGGGGTAGTAATAAATTCTGCTAGAGACTTGGTGTTTTTGTAATTCTGCTTGCAATTCTTCCAAACGGATTGCTATTTCATTCAGCGGATATTCTGATGTTTCTACTTGCTTCAAAGGCGACCAAGTACCCTTAGTGAGGCTGTAACAATCGACAGGACCAATGCGTGCTTTGTAGTTGAAACGAGAATAGCCTGGCACGATATAGCCTGGATAATAATACTGAAAACCCTGATCTAATCCGTATTGTATTTCTAATAACATGCTATAATAGCCTAGGCTATGCGACTGATAATCAGGGTCGTACATACCCAAGATGCTGGAAAGACTAGTATTGCCATAATCAAAAAAACTAACGGCGATTAATTTATCTTCATCGTAAATACAGCATTCTAGCGTATCGTAAGCATTGTTATTTTTACCATCCAGTAAGGAATCTTTCAAACTAATAGAAATGTTTCCTTTGAAACAATACCAGCGGTATTTTTGGTAAAGGTCTTCTTTTTGTTGGTCTAAACTAGCATCTTGAATGACGATTCTAAAATGCTCATTTTTGCGCATCAATTTGCGCTGTCGCTTTTTGAACTTAAAACCTTCCAAACGCAACCGCAACCAGACCGCAGAGTACAGCCGTTCGCCAAAACTCAGAAAATGACAAGTAAAAATACTCTGCCCCATCCGATACCATCCCCTTGCTAGATAATCGTCCAAATCTTTGCCACTAACTTGTTCTGGATATTTCTTTTTGGTGAACATTTATTATTAAATTCAGACTAGTACACCAACAAGGTAAAGTAAATTTTAGTTCTGCTCGAACGCTTCTATTACCTTTGTATAAAAATAGGTACTCAAGAATAGAGATTCACAAAAATTTTTAATTCACTCTAAAGTGATTTGAGAAACATTTTCTGATCCTCGAAAATACCTATTTGCTGGTTAGCTGAAATAAACTATGAATAAAAAATTAGCACTAGAACTCCTTTGGTGGATCATCACTGCTTTCTTAACCATGGGCGTACTTTTTCCAATCATTACAGAAGGCAATTACCATTTTCTTTGGCCCAATGTTTTTCTCATCGTTACCTTCGTGACGCTTACCCGCTATATTTTTCTTCTCCAACACACTTTTCTCACCAATTTAGAGTGGCTAAAAGCTGGATTGATTTTGCTAGCTCCCATCCTTATCTTTTTATTGGTGCAAGAAATCAATCGCTTTCAGACTTTTATAGATCAATACGAGTGGCAAAGTGTAATTGAAGGCGGCGCAGCGGTAAGTACACCTGGTTTATCCAAATACATTTATACAGAAATGCTGTTCTTTGGCGTAGCGGGCGTCATCAGTGCTGCTTTATTGCCGATTAGGATGGTCATTTCGATTTGGCGAAAGCGGAATTTTGGAACAGAGTGAAGTGGTGAATAATAGAGTTGATATATTTCAATTATTTCTGCTAAAAAATTAGATAGTTGATCATCCGTTTTTTTTTGTGAGCATGTAAATTTGACAAATTGCTCCAAATTTCCCTTCCTAACTCGTTGTTGTCAATCGCGCATCAAGTCTAATCTAGTTCTCTGTATGTAGTTTTCTCAAAGCATCGTCGATTCACTGACTGATCTCATCTGCTCGATCAACTATCATAAAGTGTTCTCCTTGACTGCCTTACTGTGTCCACCTTACTGTGTCCGCCTTAGGCGTGAGGTGTGAAGCTGTTGTGTCCTTTATGGTTCAAAAATTGTACAGACTATTGTTAAAGCAAGGTTCATTTCTAAAATTTTCCTGTTGAAGTGTGTGAAATATTTATCAGTAGGAAATTTATTAGCAAAAGAGCAAACATACCCACAGCATCACTGTGTTACAATGGGGCAATGATATTGTGGTACAATGACAGCATGCGATAAAAGTAAAAGGATACAATGGCAAAAACAGCTAGGACGAGCAAAAAGGAAGAACAAAAAACGGGTTTCAAAGAACAATTTAGTGCTTTGCGTAATCTTCCGCTTTTCTTTCAACTCATCTGGAGGGCAAGCAAGAAAATGACTCTTTTGAACGTTAGCTTGCGCTTGTTAAAAGCATTGTTGCCCGTCAGTATGCTTTATGTGGGAAAGCTCATCATAGACGAGATCGTTCTTTTGATAGAGCAAGGAGAAGCAACACCAAGATATCTATGGACACTGATTGCCATTGAATTGGCTTTGGCATTGTCTTCCGAATTATTAAATCGGGTGATTACTTTGGTAGATAGTTTACTAGGCGATCTGTTTTCCAATACGACTTCTACCGCAATTATTCGACACGCTGCCACACTGGATTTATATCAGTTTGAAGATGCAGATTTCTACGATAAACTGGATCGGGCGAGAAGACAAACCACTGGACGAACCGTTCTAATGTCACAAGTTTTGACGCAACTCCAATCTATTATTACTGTTATTTCTTTGGGTGTGGGGTTGGTGGCTTACAATCCTTGGCTGCTGCTTATTTTGTTCGTTGCCATTATTCCCTCCTTCCTAGGGGAGAGCCATTTCAATCAAAGAAGCTACTCCTTGACGCGTTCTTGGACGCCCGAAAGAAGAGAATTGGACTATTTGCGCTACATCGGCACAAGCGACCGAACGGCAAAAGAAGTCAAGGTTTTTGGATTATCAGATTTCTTGGCAGACCGTTTTGAAGGGCTAGCAGATCAATATTATCATGCCAATAAGAAAATAGCGGTCAATAGAGCTTTGGTCGGCAGCGGATTATCTGCTATTGGAACAGTAGCGTATTACGGCGCATATATTTTCATCATTCTACAAACAATAGAAGGCATCATCACCTTGGGAACTTTGACCTTTTTGGCAGGTTCTTTTCAGCGCATGAGTGGTAATCTACAGAGCATTATGAATCGCTTTTCTAAAATTGCAGACAATGCGCTCTACCTACAAGATTTGTTCGATTTTTTTGATATTCAAGCAGATATTATCTCTTCCGAAGATGCACTTTTGGTATCGCAACCAATCAGAGAAGGTTTTACGTTTGAAAATGTAAGCTTTAGATATCCAAACAGTCGTCGCTGGGCCATCCGAAATTTATCTTTTCATTTACCGAAAGGCGAGAAATTGGCTTTGGTGGGAGAAAATGGTGCGGGCAAAACAACTTTAGTAAAATTACTGGCGCGCCTATATGAGCCTACCGAAGGTCGCATTCTGCTAGATGGCGTTGACTTAAAGCACTATGATTTAGACGATTTGCGCTTGAATATTGGAATCATTTTTCAGGACTACTATCGCTATCATCTCAAAGCTTCGGAAAATATTGCAATTGGAAGCATTTCGGAGCGAAAAAATGATGAATTGATTCGACGTGCCGCACTTAAAAGTCTAGCCAATACGGTCATAGAAGAGTTGCCTGCACAATACGAACAAGTTTTGGGCAAACGGTTTGAGAAAGGACTGGATTTGTCGGGTGGACAATGGCAAAAGATTGCGTTGGCAAGAGCCTATATGCGAAATGCTCAATTATTGATTCTGGACGAACCTACTGCTGCTTTGGATGCGCGTTCGGAACACGAAGTTTTCTTGCGCTTTACGGAATTGATTGCGGACAAATCAGCCGTCTTAATTTCTCACCGCTTCTCCACGGTTCGTATGGCAGATCGAATTTTATTTTTGGAGCATGGACAAAAGTTGGAATGTGGGACACACGAAGAATTGATAGAGGAGCAAGGAAAATACGCCGAATTATTCAATTTACAGGCGCAAGCTTACCAATGAGTACAAAAGTTTGAGTTTCGCTAAGGCGTTTTTTTACCCCAAACTCGTCTGATAAGCAGGCAATTGAAACCAAAAAGTAGAACCTTCATTGGGTTTGCTGGCTACTTGAATCGTAGAATTATGTATTTCTAATATTTTTTTTACAATTGCTAATCCCAAACCTGCCCCTTTGTTACTATCTACTTCCGAACGGCGATAGCGTTCAAAAATATAAGATTGTTTTTCTTTAGAAATGCCTGGACCAGAATCGGAAATCTTGATTTCTACGTTTTCCTCGTTTTCTTTCAAATGAATGCTCACTTCTCCGTGTTCTGGCGTAAATTTCAGAGCATTGTCCATCAAATTCTGTAAAACCCGCTCCACCAATCCTACGTCTGCAAAGACCAAAGGTAAATTAGGAGAAGCTTTCACGTGCAATTGAATGTTTTTATTCTTTGCTAGAATCTGATATTTTGCGTGCACATCTTGCGCCAATTCATTGATGAAAAAAGGTTCCTTTTGTGGCTCTATTTGTTTGGCTTCCAGTTTAGAGTATTCAAACAATTGGCTCACCAAATTGGAGAGTTTTATGGCACTGTCCATCACGATCTGTAAATATTTGCTACGCTCTTTTTTAGGCAGATTGTCTTCTTTCATGATAAGCGTCTCTACGTATCCTTGCATGATTGCGAGTGGAGTACGTAAGTCATGCGAAACGTTGGCAATTAACTCTTGCCGAAATTGATCGACTGATTTGATCTGCTCAATATTGGTTACAATTTGATCTGCCATTTCATTGTAGGTGTCTGCCAAAATCGTGAAATCGCCTTTTGAGTGTTCGGGTATTCTAGCAGCATAATCGCCTTCTTTGAATCGCTTTACAGTTTCGGTGATTTGTCTCAAGTTTTTGGTCAAAAACCACAGTGCCAATAAACCAATACCGAAAGCCCCCAAAAGGGTAATGAAAAAAGAACTTGTTCCTGCTCGAAACATGTAATTGCCGAGCAAAGTAGAGGCAACCACTGCTTGTTCTTCACTCGCCAAAATAACGTAAGCATAACCCGTCAATACACTATCCTGATAAACTTCTTGACCCGCTACTGTTAGCAATATACTGTCTTCGTAAATAGGGGCAACCGAAAAAGTTTTTTTGACCTGATTGTCTTTGGGATCATCACCTAGAATATATTTTTCCAAGTTTTCTTGTTCTGCCAAGAAAGCTTGAATCGGTGCGAGATCGACTCGTTCGCGCTCTACTTTACTGTAAGGCACGACGTAGTCTAGAATCTCCCCTTCTGTATTCAATAAATAGACTTCCACACTTGGATTAATAACCATCATAGAGTGCATAATATCATGCGTAGCGGCGGTATCTGGCACGCCATTTTTTAGCGGCTGTGTCTCCTGCACCAAATGCTCCGCAACGCCTCGATAGAGCTTCTGATTGACTTCATCGAAATGCCTTTGGGCAGTGTAAGCAGTGATGTAAACGTAGCCAATCCCTAGCAGTAAAAGCAGCAATAAAAGGGTCAGCGAAATTTTCCAGTATAGCTTATTTTGTGTGTTCATACTTTTACAAATCTTCATTAAAGCGATAACCAATGCCCCAAGTTGTCAGGATGTAGCTTGGCTTATTGATGTCGGGTTCTATCTTTCCTCTCAAACGATTGATGTGCGAATTGACCGTGTGTTCGTAGCCATCAAAATCGTAGCCCCACACTAAATTCAAGATGCGTTGCCGGTTGTAACTTTTTCCTGGTTTGGATGCCAAAAGTACCAAAAGTTCAAACTCTTTGGGAGACAATTCCACGCGCTTGTCGTCTTGCACCACCTTTCTTTTCTCAATATCAATCGTTAGATTCTTAAAGCGTAAAATCGCACCATTTTCTTCTATTTGTTGTGCTTGCAAAAGCTGGCTTCTTCTGAAAATAGCTTTTACGCGCGCTAGAAACTCCCGAATACTAAATGGTTTAGTCAAATAATCATCTGCTCCCGTTTCCAAGCCGAGCACTTTGTCTATTTCTTCCGACTTTGCCGTCAGCATCATGACGGGTGTATGCTTTCTATTGATTCTCAACTGCCGCAAGACTTCCACACCGTCCATCTTAGGCAACATGATATCCAGAATAATCAGATCAAAGTCTTGTTGCAAAGCTTGTTTGAGTCCCTCTTCTCCATCCAAAGCCCTTGTCACCTGGCAATCCAAATCTTTCAAATGAATTTCGAGTAGATCAATAATATTTCTGTCGTCTTCTATGGCTAAGACCCTTTTCATTTCCGTAATAAATTTAGTCCTCTATTTTGAATTTCAATATTAAGCAATAAGTATCACAAAAGTCTCACGAAATCATAAAAGAAGTGTTGGTTTAGGTATTTGAAATTAAGTGGAAAGTGTGAAGGTAAAATCATTGGTAAAAAAATACGCTACTAGATATTTGAGCGGACAGCAGTCAGACCGAAAAATGCTGATTATAACGGAATGCGGTGGTTAGTAAATGCTGCAATAGCGTTTCATAAGTGTTGAAATTCTATATACTTCAGGAGGGAGAGAGGAATGGGGGGGGGAAACCCCCCGGACCAATAAGCCCCCAAAGATAGTTAGGCGCGGCGGGGGGGGGAAAAACAACAAAAGGGGTTTTTTTTTGGAGTTTTTTTTTTAGCCGCAGGGGG
>JBCCRX010000317.1:0-7955 GCA_039201015.1 Bacteroidota bacterium
AATTATAGGAGAACGTAAACCACGAAAATCAAAATCCAATCCCGACCCTGAATTGAGCGAAGAGCAGAAGCAAAAGAATAAGCGTGTGAGTAAAGAACGAATTTTTGTAGAGCATGCCATTGGCAAGATGAAGCGTTATCGAATACTTAAAAATCGCTGTCGATTGAAATGTCAAAAGCTCAAAAATCGTATTCTTGGCATCGCTGCCGCTTTGTGGAATTACCAACTACTTATAAATAACTGATAATCAAAGTGAAACAAGTCTAATTTACACTGTACTTAGTCTGATTTAATTATTTCACGTTCCTTACCCATTTCATTCTTGCCCGAAATAGACGATTTCATACAGTCCCAATTGCAAGCGCGTGTGGAGAAACGAATCCTGCTCCAAACATGCTCTTAAGCCA
Source organism: Bacteroidota bacterium (assembly GCA_039201015.1). Lineage (GTDB taxonomy): Bacteria > Bacteroidota > Bacteroidia > Chitinophagales > Saprospiraceae > JAAUTG01. The sequence continues at coordinate 408 of JBCCRX010000317.1, forward strand.
CCGCCACTTCCCTAACTACATCCTCACAATTTCCATGGATAGATACATTTACCGCCAAATTCAAGACAAGCGATTTTTTTGGTCAAAAATTCCTAAATTTGTCCTATGAATCCAATAATAGTACTCGTTTTATTCTTTCTGCTTTCCATCATTTTTTCTTTCCTGTGCTCCGTTTGGGAGGCAGTTCTATTAAGTATTACGCCTTCCTACGTACAGCGAAAGCTACAAGAAGGCACACAAACAGGCAAGTTGCTACAAGAATACAAAGAAGATATTGATCGTCCGCTTTCTGCGATTTTGACTTTAAATACGATCGCACACACCGTGGGTGCAATTGGTGTGGGGGCGCAGGCGGGAGCGATGTTTGGAGATTCTGTTGGACTACTTGGCATCTCTTATGAATCAATTATTGCGGGTGCAATGACATTAGCGATCTTGATTCTATCTGAAATCATTCCAAAAACACTTGGTGCAAACGCCTGGCAAAGCCTTGCTCCTTTCACTGTAAGGTCATTGAGAATACTGCTGATTGTGCTTTATCCTTTTGTTTGGATCAGTCAAGCCATTACTAAATTTTTGAAAAAGGACAAAGATAAAAGTGTATTGAGCCGAGCGGACTACGCAGCTATGACCAAAGTGGTGAGCGAAAGCGGAGAACTCGACCAAAGTGAATCTACCATTATTGGCAATTTGCTAAAACTCGAAGAACTCAAAGTACACGACATTATGACTCCCAGAACGGTCATTGCTATGGTGGAAGCTTCCACCGCTTTAATGGAATACTACAAATCGCAAAGTAAACTTCGGTTTTCGCGTATTCCTGTTTACGAAGGTAAGACGGACAATGTCACTGGATTGGTATTAAAAGATGATCTTTTGCTACGCTTGGTAGAAGATGAAGACGATCTGACCATGGATAGCATCAAGCGACCAATACTTGCTGTACAATCAGATTTACCGCTCCCAAAATTATTTGAAACGCTAACCCAACAGCGGTCTCACCTAGCTATCGTAGTGGATGAATACGGAAGCCTTGTCGGTTTGGTCACGATGGAAGATGTTTTTGAAACCTTGCTAGGACTAGAAATACTAGATGAATCCGATGCGGTGGCTAGTTTACAAGAATTAGCAAGAGAGCGCTGGGAAGAACGTGCGCGTACTATTGGGATTATAGAGTAGGAGAGCGGATTATTGCTATTCGTGCATTCGTGACGAGAAAATTTTCTTGAGAAAGACTCCTTAAACAGAAATATTCAGAACACTAAAATTGAACAAAATGAAAAATACAACAAATAGGACGCGTCGTAAATTTTTGAAGCAAAGTGCCACGGCTGCCATTGCATTTAGCATTGTGCCGCGTTATGTTTTGGGTGGTAAACATTACATTGCCCCAAGCGATAAAACTACGATTGGTTTTATTGGAACGGGCAAGCAGAGTGTTGGTCTGGGCAAACGCTTCATGAATTTAGATAGCATACAAATGGTCGCAGCCTCCGATATTGATCAACAAAAACTCGCTCGTTTCAAAAAGCTCACCAATACGACTTATGCAGAAAAGATGGAAAAGCCCAATTACGAGGCTTGCAAAACCTTTGAAGCTTACGAAGAATTGCTTGCTCAAAAAGATATAGACGCCGTCATCATCGCGACGCCCGATCATTGGCACGCAAAAATGTCAATTGAAGCAATGGAAGCAGGTAAAGATGTGTACTGTGAAAAGCCCTTGGCACATACCGTAAAGGAAGGTCGGGCGATGGTGAAAGCTGCTAAGAAGTACAAAAAAATATTGCAAACGGGTAGTATGCAGCGTTCTTGGGAAGATTTTCGTCATGCCGTAGAATTGGTACAAAATGGCTACTTAGGCGACATCAAAACGGTAAAAGTTAACGTAGGCGACCCAGCACTCGAAGACAATCTACCAAAAGAAAATACGCCGGACTATTTAGATTGGGATCGTTGGCTAGGACCCGCACCCCAAAGAGGATACAGCGCAGAACTATCACCACCAATTGAGGTCAACATTTGGCCTAAATGGCGCGATTACAAAGAATACGGCGGTGGTATTTTATGCGATTGGGGTGCACACATGTTCGATATTGCGCAGTGGGGATTGGCGATGGATGATAGTGGACCAGTAGAATTCATTCCACCGAGCGACCCGAAAGCCACGAGAGGCATGAAGTACATTTACGCCAACGGCATAGAAATGTATCATGAAGATTTTGGTAGAGGTTGGGCAGTACAATTCAATGGAACAGAAGGAAAATTGGAAGTCTCTAGGAGTTTCTTAGAATCGGATATAGAAGGCTTGGTCGAAACAAAAATCAAGAAAGGAGAAAAACGGGTCTATTACAGCGATAACCACTACCAAGATTGGATTGATGCGATCAAAAATAGAACGCAACCGATCTGTTCCGCCGAAGTTGGGCATCGCTCGGCTAGCATATGCAATCTTTCTAATATCGTCTATCAGTTGGGCCGACCATTGCAATGGAATCCTAAGAGAGAGAAATTCAAAGGCGACAAGGAAGCCAATAAGATGCTTGGGAAAACCTATCGGGAAGGCTATGCACTCTAAACAAAAACTATGTCTTACCAAGCGATAGAAAATTACGGCATCATCGGCAATATGAGGACGGCAGCTCTAGTCAGCCAAATGGGGAGTTTGGACTGGCTGTGCTACCCTCATTTTGATCATCCTACTTTATTTGCTGCCCTTTTAGATGATAAAAAAGGTGGAACTTTCCGTATTCGACCAAAAGAAGAGCATTACACCAGCAAACAATTCTATTGGCAAGATACCAATGTGTTGGTGACACGTTTTATGATGAAAGAAGGTGCGTGTGAATTGATAGATTACATGCCAGTCGGAGAGAGTGATTTGGCAAGACAATGCAATGGTATTGTCCGTAAAATCAGAGTACTGCGCGGATCAATTCGTTTAGAGATATTCTGCCGCCCTGCTTTCGATTATGCTCGTGCGGAACATAAGATAGAGAAAGAAAATCATAAATATCATTTCCAGTCTGTAGAGTTGGAGATGACGCTTCATTCTAATCAAGACTTGCACATCGAAGGAGATGCCGTGAATGGCGAAGTCACTTTAGAAGAAGGGGAACAAGCCTATTTCATGCTCACAGCATCCGATGAGGACTTGATTTTATCCGAAGAAGTAGAGGAAAAAGCTTTTTATGCCAGTATTCAATATTGGCGAGATTGGTTATCGCAATGTACTTATAGAGGGCGATGGCGCGAAATGGTGTATCGCTCTGCTCTAACTTTAAAACTACTTACCTTTCAGCCTACTGGCGCGATTATTGCGGCACTCACTACCAGTTTACCCGAACACATTGGTGGTGAGCGAAATTGGGATTATCGCTATACTTGGATACGCGATGCTGCCTTCACAGTGTATGCTTTTATGCGCATTGGATTTAATGAAGAAGCCAATCGCTTCATGAATTTTATAGAAAAAATTGTGAAAGATCGAAAGCCCAATGAGCCGCTGCAAATCATGTTTGGCATCAATGGCGAAAAGAAATTGACGGAAAAACATTTAGCGCATTTAGAAGGCTACAAAAATTCAAAACCTGTTAGAATCGGGAATGGAGCTTACGATCAACTACAACTAGATATTTACGGCGAACTGATGGATTCCGTTTACCTTTCTAATAAGTACGGAACCCCCGTTTCGCACGATTTTTGGCTGGAATTGAGGGAACTCACCAATTGGATTGCCGACAATTGGCAGCGAAAAGATGCGGGCATCTGGGAAGTACGCGGAGGCGACCAGCATTTCGTTTACTCCAAATTGATGAGTTGGGTAGCTCTAGATCGCGCGATTCGATTGGCAGAAAAGCGCTCTTTTCCTTCTGATAAGGTACGTTGGACTAAAGTGAGGGATGAAATCTACGAAGAAATGCTGGAAAAGGCTTGGAGTGAGGATTTAAAGGCCTTCACTCAAACTTACGAAGGCGACGCGCTAGATGCTTCCAATTTACTAATGACCATGACTTTTTTCATGTCTCCCAGCGATCCGAGGATGTTAAGCATGTTGGATGCTATGAATCGTCCTGTGAAAGAAGGTGGCTTGGTCTCTAATGATCTTGTTTTCCGCTACGACCTCTCCAAATCTCCTGACGGCTTGGAAGGAGAAGAAGGCACCTTCAATATTTGTACTTTCTGGATGGTAGAAGCCCTTGCCCGTGCTGGGAAAACGCATCCTGAATACTTAGAAGAAGCCCGTTTGATGTTTGAACACATGCTCAGCTTTTCCAATCATCTTGGACTGTACGCAGAAGAAACGGGTGTTTGTGGAGAAGCATTAGGCAACTTTCCGCAAGCCTTCACACATTTGGCTTTGATTAGTGCCGCTTATAATTTGGATAAAGTGTTGGGATGATTCTAACTAATGTCGCATCTAATGTTTGAGCGATATTAGAAATTGCTTGTATCTTTTAAGCAGCTAAGGAATTACATATAAATCTACAAGTCAGACGAGTTCATTGTTGAATAATACTAAATTAAACCGTTGATTTATTTAGATCGCGGATACTCGCGACCTAAACAAATCAACGAAGTCTGCTAACTTTCCACCGTAAAAGCGACGCCCATTTTATCCCAGTGAAAAACCACTTGATTGTCCTTGAGCACAAATTCCATTTGCTCCACCGCATTCGGTAGTCCCATCGGGCTAACATCTACGCGCAGTGCATCATCTGCTTCATCGTAATTGTAATCGCCAAATTGATCGGGTTCGCTACTGAAAATGACCGTCCAATCGCCTTCTCTCGGAATGGTAAACAAGGCATATCTACCCGCAGGCAAAGCTTCGCCTTCGATTATCACATCTTTTGAAAATTCAATAGTCGTGGCTTTATTCGCACCCGTTCGCCATACTTCATCGTAAGGTTCTAAATCGCCCCAAATCGTACGTCCCCTTACCGAAGGACTGCCATAATTGACGGTGATGCTCACATCACCAATTGTACCTGTCATCTCCTTTCGCGGACTTGGTATGTCCTGCTCCAAAATTTCTGTGGAATAGTTATCTCCCGAAGGCGTTGTGATTTCCATAGATGCACTAGTACTTTCTTCCGTATCACTGCTGGCATTCTCCATATCAGTTTCCGTGCTCTCCTCCTCACTACTGGACGAGGTCGTTGATTCACAAGCAAAAAATAGCGCGAAAGAAGCGAAGGCAAATAGATAGAGTATCGTTCTCATAAAGAAATAGATTTAGATTTTTGTAAATTGATTAGTAATTGAACATTAAGGAATGTGTAAACTTAGAAGCTGATTTATTTTTTGAGAATTGTTACGGGTCATTTTTTTACCAATTGAGGCAGCAAAAATCCCAACAATTCTTAAGTAAAAGCTCAATTTCTACCTGCAATAAGAAACTGAAAATATAAGAATCACCTAAAACAGTACACCCAATCGCAAAATTAGTCCGTCTAAATTGCTGTTGGAATTGTCTCCCCTTTCGATGTCTTTCGTCATATCAGTAAACATATTCTGTAGATACAAGCCGCCGATCAAAGAAGTACTCTCGCTGATGCTGTACTCCGCTCCTACACCAATTCCCCAAGACATCGAAATCGGATTCACGAACTCTTTGATGTCAATATCATTCTTGTCCGTTCCTTTGATATCTCCTCTTGATTGACTTCTAAAATTGAACATGATGTAAGGCTCACCGTAATAGCGCAAATATCCAAATTCTCTGGTTCTCATTTTCAGCCCTACAGGAATTTCGATGTACTGTACGCTGTATTTTAGGTCTGCTCTTGCCAGTTCGTCTCCATTGTTCCAATAATCGGTAGGCTCTTGGTCATATCTGAGTGTGCCGCCATGATTGAAAGCAAAACCCAATCCAGAAGTGACGGCATAGTTTTCTGCAAAATAATATTCTCCGAGCATCGCTAATTTGAGCCCAATATTCACGCCATTTCTATTGATGGTGGAGGCGTCGGATTGCATCCACGTGAAGGTAGGACTCAATTGGAGACCAAAGCGAATGTTGTAATCTGCTTGACAAAAAGCGGTAGTAAATGTCAGTAAAAATACTGCTCCGATAACAATTTTTTTCATTCTTTATAAGTTTTTATTTGCTGTTAGTGAATAGGTAATGAGGCTGTTAGCTAGGTCAATTCTATCCGTAAAAAATGCTGCGTGCTGCAAGTTGCTCTAGATTTAGCCAATTGCCAGATGCTAAAGTTCAGGCACACAATATCAGTTATTTCATCATCTATGACATCACCATTTGCTTACTTTCTCCAACAACGCAAAACAAGTTTAAACTTCATCTGCCTACTTATTTTTTCGTTTTTTTTAACGCAATGTCAATCCGATAAAGGCATCCCACCCGCTTCAGATATAGCGATAGATGTAAAGATTAAGCGTTTTGAGCAAGAATTGTTTGCTCTGGAGACCCAAAATTCTGATCTTTCTTTCGATGCACAAGTATCTGAATTAGCGTCCAAGTATCCACAATTTTTTGAAGTTTTCAAAGAATTAATTGCTGATGCTTATGGTTTGGATACTTCTGTCGTGCAGCGCGTGCGAAAATTTATAGAATACGAAGGCGTCCGCCAACTCTACGATACTACTCAAGTATTGTATAATGATATTGCTTGGATTGAAGAAGAACTAGAAACGGTTTTTAAACGCTACAAAACTTATTTTCCAGAAAAGCCGATTCCAGAAGTCGTCTCTTTCATTTCCGAATATGGAGTGGGTACGTTCACCTATGGTGATAGTTTACTAGCCATTGGTTGGGATTTCTTTTTGGGAGAAGATTTTCATTACGACTACAATGTTTTTCCCGCTTTTCTCCAAAAGTCAATGGATCAAGAACATCTCGTCGCAAAAGCAGTCGAAACCCTCGCCTCCAACGTTATGGGGGAAGTCTATGGTAATCGCTTACTAGATCATATGGTTGCTAACGGTAAAACCCTGTACCTCAAATCTTTACTATTACCCGACACCAAAGAAGAAGTACTGCTAGAATGGCATCCAGAACAACTAGAATGGATGCAAAACAATTACAACGAGCGCGAACTTTGGAATCAAATCGTAAAGCGAGATTTACTCTATTCTACGCGCCGCACCGAATTTGATAAACTCATCGTCGCTAGTCCTTTCGGCACAACTTGGATGCCGAGAAATTCGCCTGGCAAAGCGGGCAATTGGATCGGTTGGCAAATCGTGAAAGCCTACATGAAGGAACATCCAGAAACAAGTGTAGAGGAATTAGCTGCTGTGGAAGACGCGCAAGTGATCTTGGATGGGAGTAGATATCGTCCTGGGAGATAATCTTACACGATACTTGAAATAAGTAGAGCTGTACTATAAAGCTGTTTAATTTTTGATATGTTTATATGTTCATCATTGATTTTTATTTGGTTTAAGTAGTCATGCAAAATTGATAGAGTAAGATATGTCATATTTTCATGTCTGAAAACCCCTGCTAGTCATTGACATTCAGATGTTTAGTAAAAGTAAATATGACATATCTAGTTTCTTAAAACAACGATTAAATTTGCA
>JBCCRX010000318.1:0-7938 GCA_039201015.1 Bacteroidota bacterium
CCATAATAACCTGATAGTGTCCTAATAAAAATCAAATGCTCTCAACAAATTTGATGATTACTAGATTTTTACAAAATTTAATTTCAAATTTTTGCTAAATTTTCAATATATCAGAATTTAATTTTAAAACATACTCTAAGGCGGACAGCTTTATTGAAATGTTTATTTGGCTACACAAGTCTGTGGCTGACGACCAACGATGGAAGGACAAGGTCGTGTGTACTGGAAAATCAGTGCTTTTACATTCATTTGGGCTTCTCTTCTAAGGTTGTAGATTATTGATAATTAGTGACCACACAGGTTTGTTTAACAGTTTCAGCAATTTTACTTTAAATATCTTCAATAAGTAGGCGCGAAAACTTACTCTTCTGGCATATCAGCAGCAATGGACAAATAGCTGTCTGATATACCATAGGTTTTCCACTGGTTGACGAGTGCAGGAATACGTAAGATAACTTCTCGACCAAACAAAACTTCTGTCACCAAGCCTATGTGCATAATATCTATCAAACGACATAAGTACGATTTGCCCATATTCCACCAAGTATTGTAATCATCAATTATCAAATAATGAAGCACATTTTTACCCAAGCTCTGTTTTGTTTCCCATAATTCCCAACCATCTAACTGAGTTTCATAGACGCCGTCCGCAACTCTACTTCCAAAAGTGGTAGTGTAATAGTACTCCTTGATTTCCCATATAGCAATTGGATTGATTACTGACGGAAAAGCACCATCTACTCTCCTTGATAACGTACGAACTGGATATTGATCTTTTGTGATAGCAGTTAGTTGTCTAGGATCATAATCGCACTGAAAATCACCTTTATTAGCTTCAACTAACATATTGACGATCCCTGTTAGATAGGCATAGTCTTTTTTCTCTCCTTTTTGTTTATTCATTGGTAAAGGACAAGCTGGATCGTATTTTCTTCTAAGCGTATTAAAAAGTTCGGCTTATCGGGGAATTTTGTGGAGAGAGAAAATTATGTAATTTTCTCTCTCCACAAAACCCCTTCTAGTGGGAAATGAAAAAAGTACTTTTTTCATTTTCCACAAAAATAACCGAAGACCCAAAAGTTCTTTTGCAGATGCTTGATTCATCAAGTTTGATGCGACCTTAGAAGTCAATAACTCCGCTCTGTAAGACATATATGAAATGACCAAATTACCGAAATCTGTAAACTTATCGTTTCTAATCAACTTAGATATTCTTAGGCCCTCTTTATCAAAAACTTCTTTTACTTCCTGCATTGTTGGTATCACAAATCCTCCGTTTGGATACATCTTTGACTTTCGTCTAGTGTAGCCAATACGTTGATTGAGTAGTTTTATATTAGCCCAAAATTCAAAATCTAAATTATAATATTCACGATTAGGTTTCATCCATTTGCTGTTCAAGTTCAGCAACAAACTCTATCAAACTAGTATCCATTGCTGTTAATATCCATTTCAGTTCAATAAGATCGAGCCTTCTTTCTCCATTTTCTATCTTACTGATAAAAGATTGAGGCACATCTAACTTGTTTGCGAGATCAGTTTGCCTCAAACCTACTCCTATTCTTAATCTGTATAGAGTTTCAAGTAAAATTCTATGCTCTCTACTGTTCAGACTCTTTTTCATGCTGTAAAGATATATTCTAAAAAAGGATATACCATTTTAGAATATTAGCACAATATTCTTATATTGCCGAAAATTTTATTTGTCATGCAGTTATCATTAGACCAAAAATTTGCAACCTATACTCCACCCAAAGGACAATTGTTGAAGTGGGTTGGGAATAAGCAACGTTTTGCTAGTCAAATAGCTAAATTCTTCCCGACCAACTTCAATACTTTCTATGAACCATTTCTCGGTAGTGGTGCTGTAATAGCAACAATTGCACCTAAGCGAGGTGTTGGTTCTGATGCCTTCGCGCCCCTAATGGAAATCTGGGAACAGCTACAAAATGATCCAGAAATACTAATTCAATGGTATAAAGATCGCAGAGATCAACTGGAAGTAAAAGACAAAAAAGAAGTATATGAATCTGTTAAGGCAAACTTTAATAAGCAACCAAATGGTGCAGATTTTCTATATCTTACTAGAAGTTGCTATGGAGGCATCGTCCGCTTCCGAAAAGCAGACGGATATATGAGTACGCCTTGTGGTGCACACCAACCAATTAGTGTAGGTTCATTTGCTAAAAGGGTAAGGGAATGGCACAAGCGACTAAAAAATGTAAATTTTAGGCACAGTGATTATAAAGATATATTCGATGAGTCGAAAGAAGGGGACTTAATCTATTGTGATCCTCCATATAGTCACAGTCAAGGAATTTTATATGGTGCTCAAGCCTTTGAAATAGATGATTTGCTAAAAAATATAAGTGAAGCTAAGGAAAAGGGTGTAAAGGTCGCGCTAAGCATTGACGGAAATAAAAAATCGGGCAGTTATATCTGTGATCTACCTATTCCTAAAAACTTGTTTGAGAAAGAAATATTCATAAGCCTTGGAAGGTCTATGCTTAGAAGATTTCAAATGGAAGGGCAAACTTTAGAATCAGAATTAGTTGCTGATAGGTTACTTTTGACTTATTCACCATTTTGATCTGCGCGATCAGGGATCAAATACAAAATTATTTGATCCCAAAGCAATCAAAACCTACAAGCCAAACGCCTCCTCCACTTCCGCCACCATATCCAGCCGCTCCCAAGTGAACGTCTCGACTTCTTTCTCTATCTTTTTGCCAGAGCCATTCACAAAGTGCACGGTCTTTGTTTCGGGTGTTCGTCCCATATGTCCATAAGCGGCTGATTCTGAATAAATTGGATTTCTTAGTTGCAACCTTTTTTCAATGGCATAAGGACGCATGTCGAACACAGTATCTATCTTATCCGCAATTTCACTATCCGATAAATTGACCTTCGCCGTACCATACGTATTGACGTAGATATTGGTCGGTCGAGCTACGCCAATGGCATAAGAAACTTGCACTAGAATCTCCTCACAGACACCTGCTGCTACTAGATTTTTTGCAATGTGCCGCGTCGCATAAGCCGCCGAACGATCTACTTTAGAAGGGTCTTTGCCTGAAAATGCGCCACCGCCATGCGCCCCCTTTCCACCATAAGTATCTACTATGATTTTACGCCCTGTCAAACCTGTATCGCCGTGTGGTCCACCGATTACAAATTTACCCGTCGGATTGATGTGATAAGTGATTTTATCATCAAAAAGGGCTTGTACGCTCTCCTTGCAAGAAGCCTTTACTTTAGGAATGACAACTTTGATGATGTCTTCTTTAATTTTTGCGAGCATGGCTTCATCTTCATCAAAATCATCATGCTGAGTAGAAACAACAATCGTATCAATTCGAAGCGGTTTATTATCGTCAGAATACTCTATCGTGACTTGCGACTTGCTGTCTGGACGCAAATAGGTCATCTGTTGTTCTGCCTTACGAATAGCGGCTAATTCTTGCAAAATGCGATGCGATAAGTCCAAAGCCAAAGGCATATAATTGTCCGTTTCATTGGTCGCATAACCAAACATCATACCCTGATCGCCTGCGCCTTGTTCTTCGTCTTTTGCTCTTTCCACGCCTTGATTGATGTCAGGCGACTGTTCGTGAATTGCAGAAAGTACACCGCAAGAATTTGCCTCAAACATATACTCTGACTTAGTATAGCCAATACGTTTGATGACTTCCCTAGCAATTTGCTGAACGTCTAAATAAGTTTTGGTTTTTACTTCTCCAGCTAATACGACTTGACCTGTAGTCACAAGGGTTTCGCAAGCCACTTTTGAGTAAGGATCGAAGGCAATGAAATGGTCGAGTAAAGCATCAGAAATCTGATCGGCTACTTTATCTGGGTGTCCTTCTGAGACCGATTCTGATGTAAATAGATATGGCATGTTGTGTTTTTTATTTTGCACTCCTGACCTAATGATAAGTAACGTTCAAAAAATAAGATCGACATTTAAACAGTAGATATTCGTTTCCAAAAATTCGCAGAAAGTTTTCAGCCTCGCGCCTGAGGCGGACACGGTGAGGCAGATTAAAATTTTCTGATCAGAAAAACTTTCTGCTCGGGGGATTTTAAGGGTGAAAAGCATCAAAAATCCATAATTTTTGATGCTTTTCACCCTTAACAATCCCTTGAAAGCAGCCAAAAAATCCACCTCAAGAGATTTTTTGGCTGCGACTCTATGAATGTCGATTTAATTTTTTAACCGATACTAAGTAATACTGTAAGGGTGAGGCGTGTGTTTTTATTCAATTTTAAAATCAGCCACAAAAATAGAAAAATTGGATAAAGGAGAGGAAGGAAGTTTGGTAGAAAACGGCAACCCATAGATATTATTGGCTACATCTTGTGCAAGAGAAACCGTAACCCTCGCTACAATAGATTTTCTAGTCTAATACCGCGTGAGCCCTTGAGTAAAAAAGTAGTTGCCTCAAAGTTTTGCGCATCAAACCAGTGTTTGAGTGCTTTTGTATTTTCAAAAAGTAAATAATCGTGTTGGCATTGCTCGAAATAAGTACCTACCAAAATAACTTGCTCAAAATCATAAGAAGCAATTTCCTCCAAGAGTGCTTGATGCTCCGCAATACTTTCTCTTCCCAACTCCAGCATATCACCTAAGATAGCAACTTTTCGATCCGCTTTATATTGGTGTAGATAGATCAGTGCAGCGCGCATACTGTCAGGATTTGCATTGTAGGCATCCAAAATGAAGGTATTGCTACCACGCTGAATCAGTTGCGAGCGATTATTGGAAGGAAAGTAATTTTCTATAGCGGCTTTTATCTTCAGTGGGGGCACTTTGAAATACTGTCCAATAACAACCGCCGTCATTATGTTATTGAAATTGTACGTTCCAATCAATTGACTATCAATACGGATGTATTGTCCCAAATCGTCTCTAAATCGTACTTTCACGAAAGTGCTGCCGTCAATTAGTTCTACTTGATAGATAAAATGTTCTGCCAATTCATGCCTTTGGCTATAGCTCAATTTTTTCCTGTAATCACCCGTCAGTTCCCACAGATATTTTTCATCTCTATTGACAAATAGCAATCCCTTGCGCTGCTCCAAATAGCGATAAAGCTCTGACTTTGCTTGTTTTACACCTTCTATTGTTCCTCCCACGCCTGCTAGATGTGCCTTTCCTATGTTTGTAATAAGTCCGTGTGTGGGCTTTGCTATTTCACAAAGGGCCGCGATCTCGCCCAAGTGATTCATTCCCATTTCTATGATAGCTACTTCTATGTCTTTTTTTATCGCTAACAGCGTCAATGGCACACCGATGTGGTTGTTGAAATTGCCCTTTGTGGCGTGGGTGTTATAGTGGCTGCTTAGAACGGCGGTCATCAGTTCTTTAGTCGTCGTCTTTCCATTGCTACCCGTTATTCCGATCACTGGCACTTTCAGTTGTTGCCGATGATAAGCAGCCAATGTTTGCAGACTCTTCAATACATCCTCTACCAACAAAAAGCGTTTATCTACTGCTCTATCAGCATCATCTACCACTGCATAAGCTGCTCCTTTTTGAAGTGCCTCTGCTGCGTATTGATTGCCGTCAAAACGCGTTCCTTTCAAAGCAAAGAAAAGGCTAGCGGCTGGAATGTCGCGGCTGTCGGTGGTCACCTCACTGCACTGCAAATAGATTTGGTAAAGTTTTTTTGTATCCATGATGATGTGGTCTCAAGGGAGCAAAATAAAAAAAGTCTTTCCAACTATCCATGTTGAAAAGACTTTTTGTGAAATGAAGGCAGTTCGTCGATTGAATAATTCAATAATTTATCGACTCGACAATTCAATGATTATTAGGCTATTTGACAATTTTTGCAAAATACAGATGCTGGACTTTTGAAGTTTTCTCTCTAGGACTTAGTTCAGGTACATTGCGCGCTAAAACTTCAAAAGTCTTACACATACTCAATTAAGAAGATGCAATAATTGTCAATGAACCTTTATTAATATCTACGCTTAGATTTTTTCTTGCCTCTCACTTTGAATTTATTTCCACTAGAGCCGTCGTTTCCACCAGGTGCACCCACTCGGGTCATGGCACAACGGAATCCGATATTTCTATCCGCACGATCTTCTTCTTTAAAGCGTCGAGTACCAGGCTGCAACCAATACGGACGATCCGCCCAAGAACCTCCCTTATATACTCTTGCATTATCACTCACTAAAGTATGACGCCCCGTATCGTAGAAAGCAGATGATCTTTCATCACCATCCAAGTAATCAAATACCTCCGAGGTCTTAATATTTTCACGCTCGGAAAGGGTGCTATCATCAATATCTTGATAACTCAATCTACCCAAACTATCCAATTCTGGTCTTCCTTCTTCATCCAAAACGCGTTCTAAATAACGACCACCTCGATAAGGATTCAAATCGTGGTTTTCTGCATCGGAAAGCGTTACACTGGTCATCGGACGATAAATATCCGCTACCCATTCGTTTACATTTCCAGCCATGTGGTAGAGTCCAAAGTCGTTTGGAATAAAAGAACGTACTTCTGCTGGACCAGCCGCATTGTCATTCAAGTTGCCTGCCATACCCATATAGTCACCATAGCCACGCTTGAAGTTAGCCAGCATTCGACCTTGATATTTATTGCGTTTTTGGTAGCGCATCGTGTTGCCATCCCAAGGATACAATCTTCTGTCAGAAATTCGCTCGTCCTGCTCAGATGCCATATTGCCTTGTAGTCCTAAAGCAGCATACTCCCACTCTGCTTCCGTGGGTAAGCGATACTTAGGTAATAAAATACCATCTTCAAATTTAACATCGCGCTCTCCCCCTGTTCGGAAATCTCTCATTCCTTTTCTTCGATTGACCGCACCGTCTTGCGTCACACCTGCTAGATAAGCCTCAGTGTTGAAGTTGGCTTCGTCGGCTTGCTCCAGATTTGGATTCAGTATTCCTTTTTCGATCAAAAGCATCTCATTGACACGATCTGTTCGCCACTCTGCGTACTTGCTCGCTTGTTGCCAAGTCACGCCAACCACTGGATAACTATCAAAAGAAGGATGACGGAAGTAAGTTTCCATCATAGGTTCGTTGTACGCCAATTCCTCTCTCCAAACGAGGGTGTCTGGTAGTGCATTCAAGAACACTTCTGGATAAGATTCTCCGAAAGTCTTCTTGAGCCAATACAAATATTCCCTGTAATCAACATTTGATACTTCTGTTTCATCCATATAAAAAGAAGAAACCGTTACTCGACGTGGTACATTGTTCCAGTCCATCGTCACATCTTCACCCGTTTGTCCCATGGTGAAAGTACCTCCTTCGATGGGCACTAAATTAGGTCCAGTAATTTGACCTTCATAATCCGTTACTTTTTCAAATCCACCCCATTTTTCATCATTGTACGCCCACCCAGTCGTAGCCGAACGCTCTTTTTTACCGCAGGAGCTTATGGTCAAAATGGTAGCTAGAGAGAATACCAACAGCTTTAATAATCTCATTTGTATAATTTTGAATTTCAAGTTTTGAAGCGAAAAGGAACTTATTGGTTTCCAGAATTCACTGCACTTACTAACGCCAATTGTTGCCTATATTATTGTTTAGCTATGGCTTAATTGGTGTTAAAGGCGAAATCAAATAATGTATTTGTTATTTCACCGATGAACACCTTTTGATTTGATATACGTATAGATCGAGTTTTTTCTACGAAAAAATTTAAGGAGATTTCTGTCCGAAAGACCCTTTTTGGCAATTTTTATGCAACAAAAATTACCAAAAAAAAAATAGGTTCTTTGAAAATTTTTGTGATCGTAGCTGTACGATTTCAGGAAATAACATGTTCTTTTTGTCTTAGCACAAAAAGCACCAAAAAAGCCAAGACTGAATTTCTTTTTTAGCGTTGCAAAAGCACCAAAAAGACTAAACAAAATAAACTCGCCCTAAGTATTGTTTTTCAAGCTTTTATTC
>JBCCRX010000319.1:0-7924 GCA_039201015.1 Bacteroidota bacterium
ATCGTACCACGGATAGCCTGCATAGAAATAATCGCCTGCACAGTGTCCGCTTTCCGTATCACAAACGCGCACAAGGTAGCGTCCCCAATCTCCCACTTTCAGATTCCACTGGGCTTCGCCTTTGCCATCGGTCGTGATATTTTCTTTTTTGATCGCATCGTAATGGCTGCTGCTGTTGTAGCGCGTGACGTTATCGCGGCTTTGATCCCACCACCAACGCCATTCAATTCGATACAAACCAATACTCAAATTTTTATTGCGCACGGGTTGTCCATTTTTATTGACAAGCGCGAAATCTATGGCTTCGTTTTCATCTATTTCTAATCGTTTTTCGCCGTATTTATTCTCTGGAATAAAGATGCCTGCGTAGTTTTCGTAGGGATCGTAAAGCACACTTTTGTTGCGGGTGCTAAAATCGCCGCCTTCTTCAAATGCTCTGGCTTTGAAACTCGCTCGAATGCGTCCTGCGGGCAAGGCATCGCCTAAAATTTCGGTCGTGAAAATAGCGCGTCCTTCCTGATTGACTTGTCCGTCAAAAACCGTTTTGGGTTCACTATTCAGTACCCTTGCTGGATCATCAAATTCGTATTCTTTGAAGGCTTTGAAAGTCGTATTGCCTGGATTAATAGAAAGCTCAACTTTGGCTTTTAGATTTTGTGCTACTGCACCGTGCAGCCACTTCACATCCAAAGTCGTGCGAACAGGTTCGTCCTCGTAAGACAATTGTTCTTTGCCAAAATCCAAGTCGAGTTTCAAGCGATTGGGTTTTACGGTTTCTATTTTTAGCGTTTTACTGAAAGTTGCGCCGCCTGCTTTTACGGTCGCTGTCCAATTGCCCGTCGGTGCATCAATAGTAGTGGCAGTATGTAGTGCGTAAATATTGCCTACGCTTTCGGAAGTATTTCTGCGGCTTTGCAATTGTCCACGCGCGTCGTATAGCTCAAAAGTAATGGGATAATTGCTGGGCAAATTGCCGTTTTCATTCTCCAGTACAAAATTCAAGTAAATGGAATCGCCTGGTCGCCAAACACCTCTCTCACCATATAAATAGCCTTTCATTCCTTCTTGCGTGACTGCGCCCGATACATCAAAACGACTCAAAGACAAAGCATCGCCGTCGCGCAAACGCAAATAGCCGCGCTCGCTGTCTTTTTTGGCTAAGACGACAAATGGACTGCGCTCTAGTTGAGTCATGGCAGTGCCGTTGTTGTCCGTAGTTGCGGTTTTTATTTTTTGTTGCTGGTAATCGTAAAATTCTAAAGTTACATTAGAGATCGGTTGGGCGGTGCGCAAATCGCTGACGGAAACTAGAATGGATTGGTCTTTGCCTTCTTTTGCGATGATGCCCAAATTGGAAGAAAAGACATTGCGACGCGCAAAAACTTCTCGATTGTAATAAGCCGTTTTACAAGGATTTTCGCGATCACGCCAATAGCCATCGTAGTAGTCGCTGAAACCATAATAGCTGTCCCAAAAGCTTTCGATTTCTCCTACTTGCTCTTCATTCACAACTGTCAAAGCAGCAGCTTCACTATTATTGTTGCCACAGAAATAGGTAGAATATTCAGGTCGAAATCCGATTCGGACTTGATAAATGGCTTCTGGATCATCTTCTATGAATTGATCTAAATTCAGAGCATAGCGCGTCCAACTGTTGGTGGCAGCAGCAGCCTCCAAGCCTTCCAGATCAACGCGTCCTTGATAAATGATTCTACCGACTCGATTGAGGGCTCGATTGCCGTTGAGTTCATTGGTTTGCAGAAATTGTAAAATATTATTATTGAAAATTTTGAAAATTTCGACCTCCACGGCATTTAAACTGACTGCCTCAAATGGAAATAGCATCCCTTCCGAACTGGGCAAAATGACGCCCTTGCCGACGAGCCTGACTTGTGGCTTGATTTCTTCAAAACTAAGCGTCCAAACACTCGCTTTTGGTATTCTTTTACCATTGATATTTTTGATGCCCACCGCAGTACTGACTTGTTTTTCTCCTCGTAATCGACTCGTCGTATATACTCGAATTTGATTGCCGTCTATCACGTATCGCATACTGCCATTGTAGCCCGAAATATCAATCAAGCCGCTTAAATCTTGTTCTTTTTGAAGTGGATCGGAGAAGTTGAGTAAGATGTATTGTTCGTTGCCTTGTACCAAACGCGCATCGGTCACACTGAAATCCCCCAAAGCCAAGATTTCGACTGCTTTTTCTCCTTTTCGATCTGCTCCAATTGCCTTGCCATTCCAACTAATTTGTACTTCAGAGGCTTTCTCGGCGCGCTCGACTTCTTCCACCACAAAATCGTATTTCATCTCTCCTGCTTCATTGACTTGAATGGGTAAATTTTTTCCATTTTGTTTCGCGCTCAGTGCAGCTTTTACATGATCTATTTCGGCAAGATCAGCAGTGTAGATTGAGCCAAAGATCTCTTGCTCCCGTAGATCGTTTTCGTCCTTTGCCGCTACTTTGTCAATGGCAACGCGCATGTCTTGCTGTCGCGTCTGAAAGTCGAAGCTAAAAGTGCTCAAATCTTTGGGAAGTTGAGCGAACAAATCATCTAAATCTACGCTCACATGGTAGGTCGTATTAGAAGAAAAATAGTTGTCGGGCTCAAAAACGAGTGTTTGTGCATCTTGCCAAGTCGCATTTCCTACTACTTTTGGACTAATGTTTAAAACCTTTTTTGCCTGCTGCCCAATTTCATCTTCCTCCACAACGGCTTGCGTGAATCTGATGGTCAACGAACTGGCTTTGGAGATGACACCAGAAGTGTAAGCATAGACGTAGGCACTCAGATTTTTAGAAATCTGGCTGACTTTTGAGCTGTCTTTTTTACAGGCAAAAAATAAACTGAAAAGGAATAGGTAAGTCGCTAATCGGGCGAAGATGTTGGTTTGTGTTCTCATAAATTTTATTTTCTGGAGGATTTTCCATCCTTTTGTATGAACTTTATTGTTCTAACGTAATTTGCTTACAAAAGTATGATGTGAAGGGCGTTAAAATTGTTGAATTGTTGAATTGTTGAATTGTTGAATTGTTGAATTGTTTGCGTTTCTCTAAAAATATATATATATGAGTCAAATCTTAGCTTTGTTTCCGCTGCAATTGGTGGCTTTCCCGACAGAAAATCTGAACCTGCACATTTTCGAGCCGCGCTATCGGCAATTGATGAAAGAATGTGAAGAAGAGGATAAAACCTTTGGTATTCCCGCTTTCATTGGTGGTAGTGTGCAGGAGTACGGTACGGAATTGGAATTGGTAGAGATTGTGAAACGTTATCCTGACGGAAAACTAGATGTGAAAACTAGAGGCATTGGTATTTTCAGAATTGACGAATTTTATAGTCGTGTGCCCAACAAATTGTATGCTGGTGCGAAGGTAAAAAAGATGAAGTATGACAATAAAAGTGATATTTTGCTAAGCACAAAGATTGTAGAACGCATCGCCACGCTTTTTGAACTTATGAAAATCAATAAAACGATTCCAAATGCAGCGGATTTTTTCACTTTTGGTATGGGGCATCATGTCGGCTTTTCTATTGAGCAAGAGTACGAATTGCTGTCTATACAAAGCGAGCAGGATCGACAAGAGTTTATGCTGGCGCATCTAGATAAGCTCATTCCTGTTGTCAGAGAAATGGAAGAACTGCGCAAAAGGGTACAAATGAATGGACATTTTAAGGATGTAATCCCTCCAAAGATATAAGTATCAGGTATTTTTTGTCATATTATTAGACTTTTTGCCACAAATCGTCTCTTTTACACGCAAATACAGCATATTTGTACCATAATAAAGTTGTGCAGACTTGCAAATATAAAAGGCGAGCTAAATCCATTATTTTCAGCCCAATGAACGGCAAAAAATCCATACTCTTTTTTTTGTTCCTTTCTTGTTTTCTGTTGCTGCGTGCACAGGAGAATGAGGCTTATAATAATCTGCACAAGATAGAATTGGGTACAGAAGATTTGCGAGTAAGAGCGGATATGTATAACGATATGGCGCAGTACTACAAAGACCGAAATCCTTCCTCTGCTTTTTTCTATGTTGATAGTGCGGTGGTATTGTCTCTTGCCACTAGATATTATGATGGGTTAGCAAAAGCTTATAGAAACAGAGGCTATGTCTATATGCACACTGGAAACAATATTGAAGGCTTGAAATGGTATAAAAAAGCTAAAGAAATACATGAAACTTATGGTAAAGATGAATATCTAGCGGAATCTCTTTTAGATATTGGGGTGGTATTGAGAAAAATGGGAAATTACAAGGACGCTTACGAGCACTATTATCGTGCATTAGACATTGCAAAAGCTACAAATTCTACAGAAACACTTAGCAGAGCTTATAATAATCTCGGCTATCTTTATAAAGTAGAATCGAAGTATCCACAGGCACTTGAAAATCTATTGGAGGCACTAGAACATGCGGAAAAAACAAAAGATAAGAAGAAAATCGCTTCTAGGCTAAATAATATTGGAGAGATATATGACATCAATATCGGTGACTATAAAAGGTCCATGAAATACTATGAAGAAGCCCTAAGAATCAGAAAAGAGATACACGATTCGAGAGGTATGTCGGTTTCGCTTAGAAATATGGGTGCACTGGAAAGAAGGAGGCAGAATTACGGAAAAGCTATGATCTATCTCAAAGAGGCCCTCGACACAGCAATAGCTATTCATTACAGTACCTTGATTGCTAGTACTAAGTATCATATCGCTTTTCTTTTGCAAGAAAAAAATCAACCCAAAGAAGCTTTGCCTTATATCGTTGACGCCATTAAAATACATCAATCTTCTGAAAATAGCAGAGGCTATCTTTGGGGTATCCTTTTGCTAGGTGACATCCATTATTCTCTAGGAAACTACGAAAAAACAAAACAGCATGCCTTTGAGGCTTATGAGATAGCAATGGCAAAAAACCTAACACAAGCTAAATCAACTTCTGCTCGCTTATTGGCTCAGTACTATGCAGAAAAAGATAGTTTTGAAGACGCTTATAAATATAGCTTGATCTATCAAGATACTAACAAAAAACTTACTGATAGAATTAATATCGCAAAAACGGCTACCCTAGAGCAAACAAGGCGTTACGAAGCCGAGCAGGCAGCGCAAAAGGAGAAGCAAAAGCAAATCTTTTTTGGAAGTATTTTTATCTTTCTTTTACTCCTTTTGACTATCATGTATCGAAGCAATAGAAGTAGAAAAAAGTTTAATCATGCGCTGATCAAAAAAAACAATGAGCTACAAGAAGCTCGAAAGAAAGCAGAGGAGGCAGCAGTAGTCAAGCAAAACTTTCTGGCGACCATGAGCCACGAAATAAGAACACCAATGAATGCAGTGCTTGGTTTTACTAACTTGTTGCTAGATGAAGAACCCAATGCCACCCAAATATCTTATTTAAGGCACTTGCAGACTTCTGGTAAACAACTGATGAGTATTTTGGATGATATCCTTGATTTTTCTAAACTAGAGGCAAAAAAGCTGCGAATCGAAGAAGTGACTTTCAATGCCAAATCACTATTGCTAAAAATTGTTCAGGTCTATAAAACAATTGCCAAGAAAAAGAGAATAGATTTGAATATTGACTTAGATGGGTTCTACGACAATACGCACTTAATTGGAGATCCAGTTCGTCTAAATCAGATTTTAGCCAATTTACTAGACAATGCTGTTAAATTCACAGAAGAAGGAAGTATAAGCGTAAAAGTTTGGGAAAAAACAATTGATGAAAATAAAATCCATCTGCACGTGAGCGTCAACGATACTGGTATCGGTATTAGTGAGGAAAATCAATTCAAAATTTTTGAAAGCTTTACGCAAAATGACAATACCAGAACCAGAAAGTACGGTGGAACAGGTTTAGGGCTTGCTATTTGTAAAGAGTTGGTAGAAATACAAGGAGGAAAGATTTGGGTAAAGAGTCAATTGGGGGAGGGGAGTGCTTTCAATTTCTACTTGCCTTATCGCATCAGTTCTGAGAAAGAAATAGCTCTCCAGCAGGAGTACTTGACGAAGCCTAAGGACAGCTTATTAGAAGGACTAAAAATATTAATTGTTGAAGATAACATATTAAACCAGCGCATCCTCTCTACCGTATTAAAAAAGTGGAAGATAGAAGTATTTATTACTTCAAATGGAGCAGATGCGGTACAGTTGGTTAGTAGCGAAAACTTTGACTTAGTGCTGATGGATTTGTACATGCCCAATATGAATGGATTCGAAGCCACTAAAAAGATAAGAGTATTAGATAACGATCATAAAGCCAACGTACCTGTTGTCGCCATCACTGCTTCCAATTTGAATGAGATCAGTCAAGAAATACAAGAGGCAGGTATTCATTATCAAATTGGTAAACCTTTTAAAATTGATGAACTATACCATGTTATTTACGAAGCTTCGCAGTTAAATGTATCTGATGTTTCGACAGTTTGATTGGAACTTATTTAAAAATTGGTGTTTCCGTCCATAAAAAACCGCTGGGGCATACTTATTGCGCGATTTCAGGAGCGTTCTTGAGACTTATTTTGAGCATGGCTTAATACTTTTCGTACACGCCTAATTTGAAAGGCTAAAGATTCATATCTGACGACTGACGGCAGGCGACCAAAAATCGTGTATATGCTGAAAATCATTGCGCTGTGTCTATCTGATTTTTAGCTATTTATAAGCCTATAAAGGTAGCCTCTAATCAAATTTTTGGGTGCTTTTTGATTTGTTTTTCCGCTTAATTAATGTAGATTGAACAACAAAATACTTATCTTTGAGGTTTATTTGTTAGACTCCATCTACAAACATTACACTGTGAAATGACTACGCTAATAAAGCAGTAAGCCCAAAATCTTACTCTTCTTTTCGTCGTCTAGGCTTCAAATCAGGAAAATAATGCTCATGCTACCATGATGGTTCTATTATATCCTCCTTTTAAGCTAAATCATTCACTAGGCTTTATTCACAAAAATACTTTTAATAGTGTTAAACACCTACATCTTTGTGAGTGATTACCATTGGTTGCTTTTACTTTTCATAAAAATCGGGTTACTTTACTAGATTGAATAATCTATGAAATTTCTGATGACTGCTTTGGCAGATACCATCTGAGCCGTAGGCTTTTGCTTGTTTTCTATTGCTCAAATGTAGTCTTCACGAAAATTCATTAAACGTAAAGAAATGTACACCAATTATTACTATTGCTTAGTGCTAAGCATGCTATTGCTGAGTAGCTCTTTATTTGGACAAAGTAAGTTTAGTCAAAGTACCGTTCGCTTATCTTCTGTCGCAGACAATAAGGTAGAAAGTCGAAATCTATTGAAGACCAACGATCAGCTTTTTTTAGCCAACATTTACACCATCAGTAAGGTTATTTCTGGTAGAAATCAGCATTGGTTTCTAAAATTAGCAGATCATTCGGGGACGCCGCTGAATTTTGCAAGAATCAAGTTAAGCGGGTATTTGAGAGATGATAAAGAGGTCCAATTCAACTACAGTAGCCCAATTGTATCCTTAGGTAAGGATGGAAAATACATCATACAATCTGTCCAAATACCTCAAAGCGGAACGTGGGTGTTTAAAGCAATCATCGACGATGAGCAACAAACGGATGCCTTTGTATTTGAGACGAGGGTATATTAGCATCTAAATTCTCAACGCTTGCAAAAAAATGGCAAAATATTTCATTGGTGCTATCAATTTGAAAGAGAAAATGTGAGAGTAGGAGAGTGTGAGAGTAGGAGAGTGTGAGAGTAAGAGAGCGTGAGAGTTTGAGAGTAAGAGAGCGTGAATGTTTCAAATTCTCAACCTCTCAAATTCTCAACCTCTCAAATTCTCAACCTCTCAAATTCTCAACCTCTCAAATTCTCAACCTCTCAAATTCTCAACCTCTCAAATTCTCAACCTCTCAAATTCTCAACCTCTCAAATTCTCA
>JBCCRX010000320.1:0-7808 GCA_039201015.1 Bacteroidota bacterium
AAACCTTGGTTCGTTTGGAAGGACTCGACCTGTCCGCCTCACCGTGTCCGCCTTAGGCGTGAGGCTGACGTCCTTCTAAACGAAAACAAACGAAATTTAATAGTTGGCGATATCTTTCTAAAGATACTCGACCAAATGAAATCATTTAGAGTCGTCTATATTATTCGCTGATCTCTGAGATTGGCGTGTTGTGAATTAGAGTGGCTTCGACTTGTCAGCCTCAGGATGACACCCGACGATTTGTAAACAAGTGGCACTTTGTGTCGTTTGCAATTTGGTGTTTTGCGTAACATCAGTTATTTACTGGTGTTTGTGTCTATTTCAAATGACAAAGAACAAAAGTTCTAATCAATTTTTCATCGCTGACAAATTTACGAAAATGCAGAATAGGCTGTTAATCTTTTCTTATTAACAGTCTTTTGACATGCTAAAATTGGCTGTACTTCTATTTTTGTAACTGGAACAAAATTCTAACAAACAGTCCTAATTATGACACAAAAGTTTTTTAGTGTTGCTTTTTTGCTCGTCTGTTGTGCCCTCAGTAGTTTCGCTCAGAAGAGCGTTGTGAATTGGTCATACGAAGCAAAGCAAATCAGTGCCACTGTGTATCAAGTTGTTTTCACTGCCGATGTAGAAGATGGTTGGTATATTTATTCGCAGTTTCTGGGAGATGACGGACCAGTACCAACAACTTTTGAATTTGAGGGTGCAGAACCTATCGGAAAGGGAACAGAAAAAGGCTACAAAAAAGAAGGTTACGATGAAATATTTGGTATGAATTTGGTCAAATTTGGTAAAACCGTCACCTTTAGTCAACAGATTAGGGTTTCTAGTATGGATAAAGCGATCTCAGGTTATCTGACCTATATGACTTGCAATGACGAGCAGTGTTTGCCACCGACGGATGTGGAGTTCCACATAGCACTTTAGAATTTCACTGGAGGTTAGAAACGAGCAGTCAGAATTGTAAACTATAAGTTGAAATATGATATTGGTTTTCAATAGGTTATAGCAATTCCTGATGTAAAGTACACGCGAACAGACTTTTGAAGTTTGTTGATTGTAACGTTTTGCGGTGAAAGAAAAAAAGTCTCCAAAAATCAACAAACTCAGTGGTTTTCCGCGCCTTCGGCGCGAAAATTCTTTTGGAGGAAGAGATGAATCGGCTGTAAAACTGCCGATTCCTCTCTCCCTCCTGAAGTTCCCTTCGCTGCGTCAGCAGCGAAGTATATGGAATTTCAACACTTAAGGAGACGCTATTGCAGCATTTACTAATCACCGCATTCCGTTATAATCAGGAAGTTTGCTTTTTAAAAAAAGATCATTTGTTGCCTTAACAAACAGTCCTTTAGGAATGATGAAATAATAAATTCAACTTCTAGCGCTAGAGATTTTGTTTCCATTTTGTTCTTCAAAAAGCGCAATCCGCCTTAGGCAGACACAAGGTTTTAAGTTCAAAATGGGAGCGAAAGATCAGTTCCAAGAATCGGAGGTTATTGTTTTTTTATTCCTTATCTAGAAGACTGACTCCCAAGCAGATAGGCTTCATTGTTTTATTTACATAGCAATATGAAAAACACATTATTTCTTTTTCTCCTATTCATTACACATGTCCTTTCCGCTCAAATGGAAAGTCCTGTCAAATGGTCTTGGTCGTCCGAAAAAATCAACGAAAGCGAATACGAATTGCAGTTCAAAGCAGCAATAGAGGAAGGTTGGACGCTTTACTCGCAATTTACTTCCGATGAAGGACCTGTTCCCACCAATTTTGAGTTTGAGGCAGGAACACATTTTGAGTTGATTGGAAAAGCAAAAGAAAAAGGAAAGCTGAAAGAAGGTATGGATCCTATTTTTGGTGTCAATGTGATCAAATTCACAAAAGGACCTGCTTTTTTCACCCAAAAAGTAAAAGTCAAAGATGCTAGTAAAGCCATTGCAGGTTATTTGACTTTCATGTGTTGCGATGATGAACAGTGTCTGCCGCCGACAGATGTAGATTTCTCTTTTGCCTTATCGGATAAGGCGCAAGCCGTTGCTCCAATTAATGCCGACAAATTAGTGGCATATCCCTTAGCAGATGTGCAAATAGATCGCAATGGAGATGCCATAGAATGCGGTACTGCCATTGCCTCAATAGAAGCATCTTCTAGTTTGGGTTGGGTATTTTTTGCTGGCTTTCTAGGCGGTCTTTTGGCACTGCTCACACCTTGTGTCTTTCCGATGATTCCATTGACCGTAGGCTTTTTCACTAAGAGTAGCATTGACAAATCCAGTGGCATCCGAAATGCTATTATCTATGGTGTTTCCATCATATTGATCTACGTTGCTTTGGGCATGTTGGTCACGGGGGTTTTTGGAGCAGATGCGCTCAATTTACTTTCCACCAATGCTTGGTTCAATGTCTTCTTTGCAGTGCTATTCATCATTTTCGCGCTCTCCTTTTTTGGTTTATTTGAAATTACACTACCCAGTTCTTGGGCGAATAAAAGTGACAGCCTGTCAGAAAAAGGAGGACTACTTGGTATTTTTTTCATGGCATTCACGCTTTCTTTAGTATCTTTTTCCTGTACTGGACCGATCATCGGAACATTGCTGGTAGAGACCGCGACAGGCGGCGGACCGACCTTATTGGGGCGCATTCCTGTCGGACCGCTAGTGGGTATGTTTGGCTTTTCTTTAGCATTGGCTCTGCCTTTCGCGCTCTTTGCTGCTTTTCCTTCCTGGCTCAATTCGTTGCCCAAATCGGGTGGCTGGATGAGCGACGTGAAAGTGAGTTTGGGCTTTGTTGAATTGGCTTTGGCTTTGAAATTTTTGTCCGTTGCAGATTTGACCATGGGTTGGGGCATTCTACCTTACGAAGCTTTCTTAGCAGTTTGGGTATTGTGCAGCCTAGGTTTGGTACTATACTTCTTAGGGATGCTTAAGTTTCCAGTCAACTACATCAAACCAAAGCGCACCGCTATTAAAAACGTTATTGCCTTTGCTTGTTTAGGACTGACGGTCTATCTAGCCGCAGGCTTCCGATACAGCAACCAATCAGAAACTTTTCAAACACCACTTTTGGTGAGTGGCATTGCACCGCCCGCAGGACACAGCTACATCTACCCAAACGACTGTCCACTGAATCTGGATTGCTACAAAGACTTTGAAGAAGGCCTGTTGGCGGCAAAGCAACAAAAAAAACCTATTTTACTTGATTTCACAGGACATGGCTGTGTCAATTGTCGCAAAATGGAGGACAATGTATGGGGTGAAAAAGGCGTATTTGAACTGATTCGAGATGATTATGTTTTGGTTTCACTCTACGTGGATGACCGAAAGAAATTGAAACAACCTTATGCCTCGCCTTTTGACCAAAGCACACGCCGAACCGTCGGCAACAAATGGGCAGATTTCCAAGCTTTGCAATTTGAGCGACAATCTCAGCCTTACTACGTTTTGCTCTCTCCAGAGGGCAAAGTTTTGAATAAACCAGTTGCTTACACACCAGACAAAGCAGACTATCAATCCTTTTTGGAATGTGGCTTGAGGCAATGGGAAAATGGTAGTCGCTTGGGAGAGCGATAGGACAATAAAGGGCTTTGCCGCGTTGGAATGCGCATAGAATCTTAGAGCATTTTTGGAGTACTATCTTCCTGTAAGCCAATATTTTATGAACCTGACTTTGTAAATTATAGCTCGTTTATCCCGACCGTGTCTGCCTCACCGTGTCCGCCTTAGGCGTGAGGCGTGAACCGTAAACTATTGATTTACATTTCGATTCTGCTCCAAACTGGCTCTTAAGGTCGCTAAAGTGTTTTCACATAGTAGCTGTCACAACTTCCATGTCCAGTATCGCCTAGATGATCACAAAGTGCCTCAAATCCCATTTTCTGATACAGGGCGTTAGCGACCGTCATGCGCTCTACGGTTTCCAGATAGCATTTTTTGTAGCCCAAATTTCTCGCCTCTTCCAAGCATACATACACCAAACGGCGACCGTAGCCTTTTCCTCTTGCTTCTTGCAGAAAATAGAGCTTTTGCAGTTCGCAGGTATCTGCTGCTCCGTTTTTCAGTGGTGCAATGCCTCCACATCCAATGATTGTATTTTGTTCATTGACCAAAACAAAGAAAGCCGTCCCTGTTGTTTGAGAAAAGGTGAACATGTCTTGCACTTCAGGATCGGCAGAGGCATAACCTTCGCCGACACAAGCATATTCAGATAAGCCTTTTATAATAATTTCAGCAACAATGGGGTTATCCGCTTGCTGAATGGGGCGAATTTGCCAAGCCCGTGCACGATCTATCATATTCGATTTTGATTGATGATACTCAGTAAGTTATCGCGATAATTTTTACCGATCGGTAGGTGTTTTTCTTTTCCTTTTTCTTTTACTTCTACCATATTACCCACTACCGCATCTATTTTATCCAATGCAATAATATAGGAACGGTGAATGCGCTGAAAAAGATGAGCAGGCAATTTGCTCTCTAAACTCTTCATGGTCTGTAAAGTGATGATTCGACTCTCCGCCATACGAATGATGACGTAATCTTTTAAACCTTCTATGTATATGATGTCATCGAACTTAACTTTCACCAATTTCTTGTCGGCTTTCACGAAAATAAAGTCTTGTTCTTCTTCCGTTTTTGGTGCAGTAGTTTCTCCTTTTTTCTCCAAATTGATTTGGTCAATGGCTTTATTCACCGCCTTCACGAAGCGATCCAAAGAAATAGGCTTCAATAAATAGTCCACTGCATTCAGTTCAAAGCCGTCCACTGCGTAATTAGAGTAAGCTGTTGTAAAAATGACTTTAGGCGGATGCGCTAAGGAACGCAGAAAATCTGTTCCCGTCAACTGCGGCATTTGAATATCCAGAAACATGAGATCAATGTTGTGTTCTTTAAGGGCTTGGTTGGCTTCAATCGCATTATCACATTTGGTGACTAAATGGAGATCAGGAAATTTTTCAATATAGGTTTCTAATACGTCTTGGGCTAAAGGTTCGTCGTCCACGATGATTACGTTTATCATAGGTGTGATTTTTTTATAAAAAGTGAGTTCTTGTTTATTGATTTGTTCATACTTCAGTAAACGTGATCCCAAATAATCTACCAAATATTTAGGAAAACGGATTTTTGTAGCACTATGCTGCTAGTGCGACTAGTCCCAATTGCTTACCTATATTTCTATGCTGAAACTATTGTCATTGTTGCCATCTAAATATACTCTATTCGGGGTAAAAAAGTGCAAAAGCTGTTTCTAGCAATTTTGGTGATTTGTTTAACTGGTGATTTGGTGAGTAGCGTTCACCGTATCACCAGATCATCAAACCTGTCCGCCTCACTGTGTCCGCCTTAGGCGTGAGGCGCGATCACCAATCATTAAATGCACTTTTTTACCCCATACGTAGTATAGGTAGTTATTTAACAGTTGTACTACTAGAGGATATAGTCTTTGCAAAGTGTTGGCTTTTGAAATGAATTGCAGAATTTATAGACCAAGCAAGCAATATTTACGATGATTAGGAATGATGAAATAATAAATTTAGATTCTAGAGCTAGAGATTTTGTTTCCATTTTGTTCTTCAAAAAGCGCAATCCGCCTAAGGCGGACATAAGGTTTTTTAAGTTCAAAATGGGAGCGAAAGATCAGTTCCAAGAATCGGAGGTTATTGTTTTTTCATTCCTTAGACTTGATCGACTAGTAAAATCTTCTCCAACTTAAAACCCAATTTATCACTTTCGATACTGATCTATCACTCCTTATTTTTGTTCCTTTCTCTGACAACAAGCTCGTACAAAAGCCACAAAAAGCGGATGTGGTGTCTCTACAGTACTTTTATACTCTGGATGAAATTGCACACCCACGAACCACGGGTGATTAGGAATTTCCATAGCTTCCACTAAGCCAGATTTTTGATTGATGCCTGTTGCTAGCATGCCTGCTTTTTCTAAATCCTCTAAATAGGAATTATTGATTTCGTAGCGATGGCGATGCCGCTCTTCCACTTTCCTTCTGCCGTAAGCTTCGTGCAAGTTTGAGTTTTTTGCCACTTTACACTCGTAACTCCCCAAACGCATGGTGCCGCCCATGTCAGAGATGTTGTTTTGCTCGGGCATAATGTCAATGACGGGATGATTGGTACGGGCATGAATTTCTGTAGAATTAGCAGATGCTAGTTTGAGGACATTGCGCGCGTACTCTACTACGGCACATTGTAGCCCTAAACAAATTCCGAGCAGGGGCGTTCCTTTTTTTCTAGCAAACTGAATAGCGTTGATTTTACCTTCTATGCCTCGATCTCCAAAACCAGGTGCGACCAATATGCCATCATAATTTTTGAGTCGTTTTCTAACCTTTGCCGCACTCACCTCCAAGTCTTCAGAATGAACGGCTTCTACTTTCACCTTACAATTTAAGGAAGTGCCTGCATGAATGAAGGCTTCGTAGATAGATTTGTAGGCGTCTGGCAATTCTACATACTTTCCGACCAAAGCGACATTAACTTCTTCTGTAGGATTACCCAATTTCTCTAAAAAGCGTCGCCACTTCTTCAATTTTGCTTCCTGCTTATCTTGTAGATTGAGTTTTTCGATGACAGTGCTGTCCAACTTTTCCTTGAGCATCAGCAGCGGAACGTGATAAATGCTCTTTGCTTCTATCGCTTCAATGACTGCTCGAACTTCCACATTACAAAATAATGCCAATTTACGTCGAATGTCCATACTAATGGGATGTTCCGTACGACAAACCAATATATCTGGCTGGATACCCGCTTGTAATAAATCTTTGACGGAATGCTGGGTAGGCTTGGTTTTTAGTTCTTTGGTCGCCCGCAAATAAGGAATCAAAGTCAGGTGAATGACGATGCAATTGTCTTGTCCGAGTTCCCTGCGCATTTGTCGAAGAGCTTCTAAATAAGGCAAGGATTCTATGTCTCCAACAGTGCCGCCCAATTCTGTAATAACAATATCGAACTCTCCTTTCTGTCCTAGCAGTTGTACGCGACGTTTGATTTCATTGGTGATGTGTGGGATAACTTGCACTGTTTTTCCGAGATATTCACCTTTTCTTTCTTTCTGAATGACCGTCTGATAGATGCGTCCCGTTGTTACGTTGTTGGCTTGTGAGGTAGGCGTACCCAAGAAGCGTTCGTAATGTCCCAAATCCAAGTCCGTTTCCGCGCCGTCGTCCGTCACATAGCACTCACCGTGTTCATAAGGGTTCATTGTGCCTGGATCCACGTTGATGTAAGGATCAAATTTTTGGATAGTAACTGAAAAACCTTTTGCCTGCAAGAGTTTGGCTAGAGATGCTGCAATAATTCCTTTTCCGAGGGAAGAAGTCACCCCGCCCGTAACAAAAATATACTTAGTCATTAATATGTTTTAAATCGTCTTTTTACTTTGCCTTAATATCGTTACGGGATGCAAAGGTAAGGCGATTTGGTGGCTTGGACAAGCAGAAAATAAGGCTTTTCATAGCAATCGCAAGAAAGCTAAGCTTTGTTGATGCGTTTAAATCGTTTATTTATTTAAGTACTTGGACACATCTATTCTTGATTTATAACAGGACTATTTCCCGCCTAATTTCACTTTGAAAAGCCTTAGAGAACGTAGACTATCTGCGGTTTTCAGAGCCAAATTATACGAAAAATATCCTCTGTTCTAATTTCAATAATAATTAAGTAGTCGTGCAAATTTAATCGTTGTTTTAAGAAACTAGATATGTCATATTTACTTTTACTAAACATCTGAATATCAATGACTAGCAGGGGTTTTCAGACATGAAAATATGACATATCTTACTCTATCAATTTTGCATG
>JBCCRX010000321.1:0-7797 GCA_039201015.1 Bacteroidota bacterium
CGTGGTTTCGACGGGTTTGGTATTGGATAAAGACGGACGAAAAATGTCCAAGCGTTTAGGCAATACCGTCAATCCATTTAAGACTTTAGCGGAATATGGTGCTGACCCGACGCGCTGGTATATGATGTCCAATTCCAATCCCTGGGACAACCTAAAATTCGACATCGCAGGCGTGAAAGAAACGCGCAATAAGTTTTTTGGAACGCTTTATAATACCTATTCTTTCTTCGTCTTGTATGCCAATATTGACCAATTCGCGATCAATGAACAAGACGTGACACCAATGGAAGAGCGTCCAGAAATTGATCGTTGGATCATTTCAAAATTGTACAGTTTGTTGAAATTGTATCATACAGAAATGAACGACTACAATGTGACGGCTGCTTGTCGTGCCATTGAAAGTTTTGTGATGGATGATCTTTCCAATTGGTATGTGCGTTTGTGTCGTCGTCGTTTTTGGAAAGGAGAAATGTCTGCGGACAAAAGAGCAGCTTATGAAACACTCTATCAAAGTTTGATGATGGTCGCGCAGATGATGTCGCCAATCGCGCCTTTCTTCTCCGAATTGTTATATCGCAATTTGACAGCTCCAATCAAAGAGGCTGCTATTAAAAATGATACGCCGCTTCGTCATGAATCCATTCATTTAACGGATTTGACGGAAGTCGAAGAACATTTGATTGATTTGGAACTGGAAGAACGCATGGATTATGCGCAGCGCATTTCTTCGCTTACGTTCTCTTTGCGTAAAAAGGAAAGTCTGCGTGTGCGCCAGCCGCTACAAAAAATCATGCTGCCGATTCTGGATGAACGTTTCCAAGAGCAAGTGGAAGGCGTGAAAGATTTGATTGCTTCGGAGGTGAATGTGAAGGAAATTGAATATTTGACGGATACTTCTGGCGTCATCAAAAAGAAGATCAAACCCAATTTTAAAACCTTGGGTCGTCGATTGGGTAAAAATATGAAAGTGGCGGCGCAGGCTATTAGTAAATTCTCGCAAGAGGACATTGCAAGTCTCGAAAAATCAGGCGCTTACAGCTTGCAAGTAGGCGATGAAAGCTACGATTTGACGCTGGAAGATTTTGAGATTACCGCCGAAGATATTCCAGGTTTGCTGGTGGCAAATGATGGCGCACTCACCGTTGCTTTGGACATCAATATCACCGATGAATTGGCTGCCGAAGGTATGGCGCGTGAATTGGTCAATCGCATTCAGAATATCCGCAAAGGCAAAGATTTCGATGTGACGGATCGCATTCAAGTACAAATTGAGCAACACGAAGCAGTGCAGGCTGCGGTGGCGCAGTTTGGAGACTATATCAAAAATGAAGTCTTGGCGGATGTGCTGGAATTGGTGGAGACAGTGGCAGATGGAGAAAGTGTGGAGTTGCCTGGGGCAGTTGGGGTTTTGATTGGGGTTCAAAAATAACTCAACTGAAATATGATACATGATTCATACAAATTTCTGGCAAGTCATAATCGGAGAGGATATATTTTTCAAAGTGAAGGAATGGCGGGTAAAGTAATAAAAGTTGTTACTTTTCAGCTACTAGAGGAGAATTATTACAATTTGGCATTGGGTGATTTCAGAAAAGGGAAAGCGGACTATATTTCGACAACAAACAATAAAGATTTTGTAAAGGTGTTATCTACCGTTGCTAAAATTGTTTATGCTTTTTGGGACGAACATCCGCAAGCTACAATAGTCATTACACCACTTGATGAAAAAAGAAGTCGCTTATTTCATGCCATTTTTAGAAGACATTATGAAACAGTTCAACAAAAATGTACTATTTTTGGTATTATCGGGGAGGATTTGAGAGAAAAATTCGTTGTGGATAAGGAATACCTCGGCTTTGAATTAAAATTGATTGACTGATGCATAAAAATAATTTAGATTATGATATTATTACAGACGAAAACAAATGCAACTTTCCTGTTGAATTTCAGGAAGCCCATGAATTTTTGAAACAAAGTGAAAACGGGATTCTTTTTGAAGATCAATACTATGCCTCGTTAGAATATATTATCAAAAGAAAATTAAAAGCAACTTATACTGCCAACGCTAATATTTCCATACGTGACTTTATCTTGGAAACACTTCGTGGCTTACCTCCTACTATTCCTGCAAAAAAACTCAAAGAAGTTTTAGATATGATGTTTGCTTATTGGAATAAGATTAGTCAGTCAACTGCTGCAACTGCTTAACGATTATGGAAATAGGGTTAGAGATATTTTAGGGCATGACGACAGAAAGTACATACGCATACTCCGTTTACTTCAATTGATAGAAGGGGTTAACACAAGCATAGACAACAGTAGAAAATTGAAGAGCAATTCTATGTTTCGTCAGTATGAACATTTGAAAAAGAAATATACTGGTGAGTTATTGGAATTGTTAGCGGAGTATGAATTACCTGTTCAATTGGCGGCTTGAAGGCAGTGTGATTGAGATGTAAATTTGGGAGCTCAAATAGTAGATAAACATAATTACAATCACATAAAATTAACAATAAAATCTTAGATATGAAATATTATCATTTTTCATTCCTCACCTTTATATTCATTTCAAATATAGTATCAGCACAAAAAATAACTTTTGCAGAGAGCGAGTGGAAGCAAGACTCTACTTATCACTGTAAACTTTGTGCAACTTGTGAAGATAATACCCAAAGTCATATTGTAAAGCGGAAAAAAGAGTTTGTATTTTATTGTAATGACCTTTTAGTGGGTAGATGGTATTTAATAGAAGATCACTTACCTCAATGCGATTCTGTTTTTTATCATACTAGCAATGCAGCCAAAACAAATATAGGAAGTTCTGACTTTTTCATGGTAGATTTAGCTTTATTCGATATCTACAAAGAAGTTAAGACATCATGCCCAATAGAAATGATGTATAGTGCTAAACCTTTACCGTCATCACAAGCATTTGAATACAGTTTACATATACAACAATTTTTTCCAATGGAAAGTATGGAAATACTAGGAGAAGAGGGAATAGTTTTTGAAGAAGAAGATTTAGATCAATTACCATTACTCAAAATATGTAATCTTCAAGGTATTGAAGAAGTAAAGACTTGTATGGATATGTTGCGTCGCGAGTATATATATCCCAAAATTGAATACCCTATCATGGCAAGAAGGAATAACATACAGGGAACTGTCTATGTCAGCTTTGTGATTGAAAAGGATGGAACGATGACAAATTTTGAAATAATGAGAGATATTGGTGGTGGATGTGGACAAGAAGTTTATGATGCTGTTTATAGTTTACATGAAAGAGGATTTACATGGGAAGCAGGAAAGATAAATGGGGAAAAGGTGCGTAGCAAAAAAATTATAGATGTCAAATTCACTTATCAGTGATAAACTCATTCAATTATATTTTTGTACTTACGCATCTAGTTAAACAGAGCTATATTCTAAGATAGTCTGTGTTTTAACAAGAAACAAACACATGACCAATCTACAACTCAAATATAATCCACTAGACAATTCCGCACAGCAGGAAGTCCTCAACTTCATAGATTTTCTTTTGAGTAAAAAGAAAAAACAACCTGCTACGGATTGGGCAGCATATAGACAAAGGATTTTGAAAATACCTGTTTGGTCAGATGAAGACCTTTTATTTATGGAAAAGTAGCTTTACAATTATCGGAAAGACAAGAAAAATGAATACATCATTATTGGATAGAATTACTTTGAATCCTAATATATGCCACGGGAAACCGACCCTGCGTGATAAAAGGTATCCAGTTGAAAGTATTTTGGAGTATTTAGCAGGTGGAGATTCTACCGAAGACATCTTGGAAGAATTTGATGATTTGGAGTATGAAGACATTCTAGCATGCCTTTCCTATGCTGCTAGGTCTATCAAAAGTAAATCTATTACTATTTTACCCTTTGCAGCATGAAATTCATTGTAGATGCACACCTGCCGAAGTCTATTTGCAGTTATTTTATTAGTGAAGGACATGAAGCAATTCATACTTCAGAATTACCACAGGGAAACAATACTGAAGACCATGAAATCTTAGTAATCGCAGTTCGAGATCAGGCTACTGTTGTCTCAAAAGATAGTGACTTTTATCACTCTTTTTTGCTTTATCGCAAACCACCCAAATTAGTAGTCGTAAAAGTAGGAATCTGAGGTTAAAAGAAATCCGCATATTGTTCAAAAACCAAGCAGCTAACATTATTGAAGCACTTTCAGGACATGATCTAATTGAATTGTATATAGATAAAATTATTGGAATTGATTAAAATCGCAATACCAAGTATTTGATTAGATTTACTAGAGCAAATTCATCGAGTAAATGAAATGATTGATTTGCATCAGTCTAGACCAAACGGAGAAGGTGATTTTATGGCAGATCAATACAAAGGTATGCGCCAACATTTTTTTGATGAATTGCAAGAGGTTTTATCGTTGTTCAAAGTACAAGTCAGCATTCCACAAGCTGCTTATTATGCAAGATAGTATCCAACAAATCGTGAGCGCTCTAGAACGCATTCAAGAGGCAAATCAAATGCTTACATTCCACAAAACCTTTGCTGAACCTGATGAAAATGCCACAGCAAATTTTCAAGATTCGCGAAATAATCTATGCATAAATTGTATAAGCAAAATCAAAATATTTGCTTCATAAATATAACTTTGTTACATTTGCCGTATGAAAGTGCAATCAGAAGAAATATTTGATAAAGTCATTCAGTTTGCGGAAGAAGAAGGTTGGTCAAATCTAACCGTCCGTTCTATCTCGAAGCAGATTGGATATAGCACGATTAAAATATATTCTGACTATGGCAGTAAAGAAAATCTGTTGTTTGAAATTCAGCAAGGAGGCTTTCGGAAAATAAGAAAGTACTACCTAGATGCTGCTCGTCAAGGGACAGATAAGGTGCAGCAACTCCTGGAGATCAGTTGTGCCCATGTTCACTTTTCTTTTAATAATAAAGCACTTTATGACCTGATGTTTTCACTGAATGGCGCAAATTGCAATGCCAATATTCTGACGGAAAAGCGAAAAGTGGCGCAAGAACTTCGTGCCTTCATTGATCCTTTACATCAACAAGACAAGCACACTGTATTTATGCAGTATTATGCCCTCATTTCGGGCTTGGCTATTGTTGTAAGAGAAATGAAAGGGATTGACGAAAAAAAATTGACGCATTTCGTAAAATCGGCTATTCAGAATTTTATTAAAGGGATTCAATAATATTTTTTTGACTCAAAATATAACTTAGTTATGCGCAAAATTACTTTTAAATCCTTATTGAGACCCATACTGCTTGCAGCGGGAGTTGGAACAGCTATCAATGCAGTATTGTACTATATCGGGACAATGTCAGGGATAATTTCATTACAAATACCTGTCACACCCGATGGACAAGCCTTTTCATTGCCACCCGTAATCGTTGCCTCTATTGTACCCGTTTTTCTGGCTGGACTGGTCTATTTTGCTTTGTCAAAATGGGTAGCAGCCTACCACAAATGGTTTAGCATTTTGGCTATCCTGCTGCTGTTGCTTTCTTTTTCGAGTCCATTTAGCATTCCTAATGTCCCCCTGTCAATGGCTCTGTTGCTAAATGTGATGCACTTGGTAGTTGCGGGACTGGTTCTTTATTTTTTTACTCAATTCAACAAAAAACATACATCATGAATACATTCAAAGGTAAAACGGTCGTCATCACGGGTGGCACAGACGGAATCGGTGCTGCTACGGCATTGCAGTTGTGTCGCCTTGGAGCAGATGTCATTGCTTTTGGAAGATCGCCTTCTAAAGCAGAGCGCGTGGTAGAAGCAGCAAAAGGGATGGCAGGTACAATACGAGTTCTCACAGAAGATTTTAGCCTTCTGCGCGATGTAGAAACGGCTGCTTATGCGCTAGGCGAAAGGATTAAAAAGATTGATGTGCTGGTTCATTGCGTAGGTATTATATTGGCTCGTACAGAATACACGCAAGAGGGCTTGGAGAAAGACTTTGCAGTGAGCTATTTGTCCAGATTTGTCTTCAATGAAATACTTTATAAAGAAGGGCATCTTAGGGAAGATACTAAACTCCTAAACATTGCTGCTTCCTCTCCTAAAGTACCAAAATATGCTCAAATGGAGTTCGATGATCTAGAAAAAGTGAAAAGTAGAACAGGCATGAAGGGGCATGGTCAAGCACAGCTTGCTAACGATATTTACGCCGCAATGGCGGCTGATCGCTACGGACTTGTTGCGATAGGATACGGTCCAGGAAGCGTAGATACCAGCATTAGGCGAGAGATTCCAAAATGGATTCGAGTAGTAATGAAGCCATTCTTTAAGACAAGAAAAGCCCAAGAAGTAGCTCATCAATTGGTTGCGATTCTTGCTGACCAATCGCATAAACCTCCTGCTACCTATTTCTACAATAAGAATGGAAAATTTGAGCCTTCTGCTTTTATCACCAATCGGAAGAGGCAACAAGAATTACTGACAGTAAGTCAGAAATTGATAGACAACATAATTGAGAGCACCGATTTAAGAACACAGACGTCAGACGCTAAGTACTCGTGATCATTAATTTATAGAATTCTATCCTCTCATTAATTATGTACGACTACTCAAGTATTTTGCCCTATTTATTTGGTCAACAAATCTGTATAGGATGCTCATTATAAACAATTTAAACAAATAAACAGCTTAAACAATCAGGTAGAGCTACTTACAAGTAAATTTTTTTGAACTTAATTATAACAAAGTTATATCACGAAAATATTCATTCAATATCATGAAAATATATTCCATCATTATACTATTCATAAATATATTATATAGCTGTCAGGTAACTTCTCAATCAGCTACTAAATACACTTCTATGCCTATTTTTAAGACCATTACTGAAACAGGCTTTCAAGAAAAATCCATTCGATCTATCACTAATCCAGACTGGCTTCAAATTAATGACGGCATGGAGGGAAGCCTAACTTTCAACCGTATTCTTATTGCGGATAGACAGCTAATCGGAACGGGTGTATTCGCTGGAAAACATTCAAAGCCAGTGAATTTAATGGGGCTACAAATCAAAGCTAGTTATCAAGAAATAGGAATTGGCATTGTAATGGTCGTGGACTTAAATTCAGATCAAACCCCCAAAAACATTGTAGTTCATTACCCTCAATCTGCTCTATTGGCACAGCTAAGAATGCAGCCCAACGCTAATGTGATGATAAGGAAACCTATTGAAAAGAAGCCAAAACAACTAGAAAATAAGGAAAACGATCAACTTGAATCCTTAGTCAGGCAATTCTACACCAGCTTTGCAAAAAATGATACTATTCTAAAAAAGAAAATAACGGCTGCTGATTTAGTTGCCCTAACGCACGCAACGGGCAATCCCGCCAAAGGAGTAGCGAGTCACCAAGCCTTTGCCGCGCAATTTTACAGCAGCTTTGAGGTGAAGGAGGTCAATCTCCAACAAATCAACACCTTCCAAAATATCGCTTTTGTTCAGGGACACATGAAACTTCTAGTAAAAAAGCCAATGCCACCTGCACTGGAGGAAGGCAGCCTTTTAACACTTAGTCTCAACGACATCATAGCCGCAGAAGATCATTTAATTGTCTTGACAGAGTTCATGCACAATCCTGTAATGGGTGGAAAGTAATCATCTGATAACCTACTTAAGTAGGTGTGCTTAAATAATCGACATTTTTGAACGGCTCTTTTTCCTTCTAAAAATACTTAAAAATAGTTCCGTAACTACTGCTATGCAACGATTTTGAAGCACTTTTACAAGAAAAAATAACTCGCTCAAAATTTGA
>JBCCRX010000322.1:0-7787 GCA_039201015.1 Bacteroidota bacterium
CATATTTGAGCTAAAAGCTCAAATATGGCTCGCTCCTGAAAGAACTTTCCTACAAATTGTCGGGTTCGACACCCGACGATTTGTAAACAAGTGGCACTTTGTGTCGTTTGCAATTTGGTGTTTTGCGTAACATCAGTTAGTAATAAAAACACGCGAAATGAAACGAATCTATTTACTTCTTACTATTTGTATCAGTTACTTCTCCCTT
Organism: Bacteroidota bacterium; assembly: GCA_039201015.1. Taxonomy (GTDB): domain Bacteria; phylum Bacteroidota; class Bacteroidia; order Chitinophagales; family Saprospiraceae; genus JAAUTG01. The sequence goes on from JBCCRX010000322.1 coordinate 209, forward strand.
CAAGCCCAAAAAGAGGAAATCCCTTTTCAGATGGGCATTCAATCTGGTGTGAATGTTACCAGTGGTACGCTATCCGAAAGTGAATGGGTAGAGGGTGATTTATTTTTGGGTAATTCCATTGGTATGCTTGGTAGAAGCTATTTGACGCGCTACAAACAGCGTTGGGGCGGCTTGAGTAATTGGGTGAATGTCTATTTGGATTATGGCTTATTGTATCATTATCGTGGCTTCAATTATTTGTTAGATGGAAATTCTATTCATCGAGAAAAATTCAGGATGACTGTGCCGCTTATGCTGACTTTGAGAGCTGATAATAAATACCTTTGGGCAAAAAAGTGGCGCAAGAAAAAGCGGTATCAAATCGTACGCACAGGTCTGGAGTTTGACTTTAATTTCAATCGAGCTCAAGAACAAAATTTCGAGCTGGGTCGTTTTTCTGTAAATGAATACTACGAATTAAAACAATTAATTCCCTATTTAGTCGTAGGTGTTGGCATACAACAATACGCACAAAACAATCCTTCTTTTGGCTTTGTGGGCATCAGTTTTCATACAGGAATAGGCGGTCAGAATGTAATTGGCAATATCAACGTGACGGAATTGAATACTACTCAAAAAGAACAAATTTCATTTAGCCGTTTGGGATCGTATTTTTCTCTAGATTGTCAATATTTCATTTTCCCACAAAAAAAAATAAAGGTTTCAAATCAAATCATTCATAATCCTCGTTATTTATAATGTGGCTTTTTCAGCCAGCTTCCTGCACTTCTACCACTATTTAAACATCAATAAAAAATGATTACTATGAAATACTTTAATGTATCTATGCTTTTATTTGTACTTGCGCTTGCTTTCTCGGCATGCAACAATGAAACTGAAGGAACACTTGAATTACAGTTCCAATTGGTATATGATAATGAGCCACTTGTCATGTACGACAATTACGACTATCCCGATGGCTCGTCGGTTTTCTTCGATCGTTTCGAGATGTTTTTGTCTAACAGTTCTTTACTAAAAGAAGGCAAAAAAGAGTTTGCTTTTGATGTGCAGTTCTTAGATTTCAGTGATATTCAAGATAGAAATGCCGCCGAAGAAGGCTTCACGATCAGCTTGAAAGATATTCCAGTCGGTGATTATGAAGGCATGGAATTGGGTTTGGGACTATCACCAGAATGGAATGCGACTTCTCCAAGTGATTATACTTCCTCGCATCCACTTGCCAACAATTATTGGTCGCAGTGGGACAGCTATATTTTTACAAAAATTGAAGGCAAAGCGGATGTCAACAATTCTGGCAGAAACGATCTGATTCTCAACTACCACATTGGAAAAGATCAAGCTTTTTCTACCAAAACATTCAATACCCCAATTAGTATTGAAGGTGGAAAAACGACTAAACTTCAACTCAAAATTGATTTGCTAGACATCTTATCGAAAGGCAATCAATACCTTGATATTCAGAACAATCCGATTGATCATTCTACTAATCCAGAAGTGTATGATTTTATCATTGGGAATATGGCAAGTGCGGTGAGTATGGAAGAGATATAATTGGGGGATTATCAATCTAACATTATGAAGAATGAACCAAAGAAGTTAATTCGCTTTGATTGGGCAATTAAGTATTTATTGAGGGATAAAGCCAATTTCGATGTACTCGAAGGCTTTTTGGGTGCGCTTTTGGAAGAAGATGATCTAAAAGTAATTGAACTTCTAAGCGAAGAAGGGGAGCAGATAGAAGAAAATGATAAGTTCAATCGAGTGGATTTATTGGTAAAAGATTCATTAGATCGAAAGATAATCATCGAAGTACAAACCACGCGAGAAAGTGATTACTTAGAGCGTCTGGTTTTTGGTACTAGCAAATCGGTTATTGAACACGCTGGAATTGGGAAAAGCTACAAGAATATTCACAAAGTAATTTCTGTCAGTATCTTGTTTTTCAATTTGGGAAGAGGAGAAGATTATCTATATCACGGAAAGACGGAGTTCATAGGAATGAATGATGGAAAGCCGCTTCTAATTAGACGCAAAGAGAAGAAAGCAGCAAATGGCGATCGTAGTTTTCAATTTGTGGACAAAAATGTGTTTCCAGAGTACTATTTGATTCGAGTAGAAAAATATCAAAATATCGTTCGGAAGCGAATTGACGAGTGGATATATATGTTTAAAAATAATGAAGTTAAGGAAGGTTCGGAGGCGAAAAATATTGATAAGGCGGAGGAAAAATTAGCTTTTTTAAACATGAACACAAATCAGAAGAAAGCATATATGCGGTTTATTGTTGATCTGGAACGAGAGAAAGATATATTAGAAACGGCTAGAAGAGAAGGGAAACAAGAGGGAAGACAAGAAGGAAGACAAGAAGGGGCGTATGAAAAGGCGATTGAGATGGCTTGTAAACTCAGAAAAATGGGTGTACTCAGTAACGAGCAAATCGCGGAAGCAACAGGCTTGAGTGTACAAGAAATTAATGACTTGATTTGTGATTAAGAAAGAAATCGTTGGATGAAACAAAGATATGGCTACATCATCTTGGGTTTGATACTATTGTTGTCTTGTAAAGATAAAGATACAGGGGGTGGCAGTGGTGAACCTGTAGAGGAAGTTCCTATTGTAGCAAACTACAATCCTACTGCTTATGAAGCAAAAATTCCGGACTGGTTGCCCAACATGGAAATTCCTGCCGATAATCCGATGACAGAAGAAGGCATCAATCTCGGCAGGATGCTTTTCTACGATCGTCTGCTTTCCGTAGATGGTACCGTGGCATGCGCGAGTTGTCATTTTCCAGAACGTTCTTTTGTGGATGGACGTGTTTTTAGCTTTGGTGTGAATGGTGCAGTTGGAAAACGCAATGCCATGTCGCTGATTAATGTAGGTTTTCACGATAGAGGTTTGCTCTGGGACGGTGAAGCCAATACTTTGGAAGAACAAGCGACCATGCCCATTGAAGATCATTTAGAAATGAATGACAGTTGGGAAAATGTAGAACAAAAGCTGCAAAAGCACGATGATTATCCAAAGTTGTTTAGGGCAGCTTTTGGGATAGAATTTGCGAGCGAAATCACTAAAGATTTAGCAGTAAAAGCCATTGCACAATTTGAAAGAACGCTCGTGAGCGGTAATTCTCGCTACGATCGCATCGTGAATGCCAATGACTTGGATGCGGGTTTTCCAACAGACGCAGAGGAGCGCGGCATTCGACTCTTTTTCTTTGAATTGTCGCAGCAAGTCGATCATCCTGGTTGCTCGCACTGTCACGGCGGACCTTTATTTACCAACAACCGCTATATGAACAATGGCATAGACAGTGTACAAACGCTCAATGATTTTGAGGACTTGGGAAGGGGAGAAGTCACGGGCAGACGACCCGACAATGGAAAGTTTAAAGTGCCTACGTTGCGCAACATCGAACTGACTGCGCCTTATATGCACGACGGTCGCTTTGAGACGCTCGAAGAAGTTTTGGATCATTATAGTTCAGGCGGACATTTTGCAGATAATTTGGATGCCAACATTCGTCCTTTTGAAATGAGCGAGCGCGATAAAGAAGACTTAATCGCCTTTCTGAAAATGCTCACCGATACGACTTTTGTTAATAATAAGGCTTTTCAGTCACCTTTTTAGTTGGAAATAGGAAGAATGTAGTAGCTTACAAGCGATGCAATTGAAGACCTTCACCTTACCGTTCAAAAAGTATCCTGCCCACCAATCTCCCGCTGCTGATAAAATAGCTTTTTAGGCGTCAGTCCTGTCTAAGCACGAATGGCGTCTCGGCTGTGCGTATTCTCGGCAGTTGTGTTGTTTTCAAAATCCTGAATAGCGCGATCAAAATTGGCTATTTCTTAGCTGCTGATGATGCGCATCCCGAAGATAGCGTAGTGGCTCGCTACAATGTTCAAAGTGACGCCGCTGATTTAGTGAATTTTGAAACGACGATTAGCACTTCTGCCGATCAAATTGCCATCGCGTCAGGCTATTTGCAGCAAGAATGGTCGGAGGACAATCGACGCTATTTTGAGTATCGAACTGATCAGCCGATTAAGTTTTTATTTTGCTTGCTTTCGGGCAAATATGCCGTTCAAAAAGAGACTTGGAAAGGTACTAATTTAGCCGTCTATTATCATCCTAATCATCAGCAAAATTTAGCCAACATACTCTAATACCCAAAATTCGCAAAAGGATGCTTAGCATTCGTCGTACCACTAATATCCCCCACACCACTCACATTGACAATCGGACCAAAGGTATTATTAGAAGGAATGACATAATTGCCGCTCACCACCGTTGTACTGTCGGTATCTAAAAAATCAGGGCTTGGAGCGATGCCATTGTTGGTATCTATAAGAATACCTCTGCGGTGGTATTGTCGAGTCCTGAATTGGCTAGTTGGATGTTGCTCGTCAAGAAGCCTTTACTTGTGGATTGCACATCGAGCATGGCACTCGGATCGGGCGCACTACCGTCGCTATTGATGCCTACTTGGGCGTGCAGCGATAGACTGAACAGCAGGAATAAAGCTGTCCATTTTAGATTGGTGTATATCATTTTTAGTAGTATTTAAAAGAGCATATTTGGATAGAATCAACATGGCTTTTTTGCTGACCTACCGACGCTCTAAATCATTCAACTACCGAAAGCTAGCTGTTTTTTCAGCGGACTTCCCAATATCTTCCTGCCTAATTTCAAGATTTGGACAATAGCAAACCTTTTTGGACAATAACAAACCTCCTTTTGGAGGATTCAGCAGAGCTTTGCAGGACATATATATTCTTTCAAATCTTCAATCAATAGTCATACAAAATAGCATCAGATTGCTTCTCGCATTTTTTAAAAACGATACAACAATGAAAATACAATTCAAATTCAGCGTACTTCTCCTACTCTTCCTTTTTGCTTTTCAAAGCCAAAGCTATGCCGCCACTTATACTTGGACAGGTAATAATAGCTCTGCATGGAATGATCCTGGCAACTGGTCAGGACCACTACCGTCATTTCCTAACATACTTGATGATGTCATTATTCCAAGTGGACGTCCGAACGATCTTATAATAATAAGTGCTCAGTTCGTTCGGTCTATGGTAGTAGAAAGTGGTGCTACTGTAACCATAAATAGTATAGGAACACTCTTCCTCAATAATGCTACAGGAGATGCAATTGATAATGTTGGTATCATCAGTAACGCTGGAAATATTGCCATTCCGAATGCAGCAGCTAGAGGTATTTTCAATCATTCAGGAGCCACCTTCACGAACGACGGTACAATAAGCATAGGTACTGACAATCTATCTACAGTTAGTAATGGAATCCGTAATGAAGGAACAAATACTGATTTTCTAAATAATGGTACAATTAATATCGAGCGAGCGAATGATACAGCACTCCGAAATGGAGGAGGTGGTAATTTTTCTAATGCGAATGGTGCTGCAATTAATATTGGTCAGAATGATGGTAATATTACGCAAAATGGAATACTCAATATAGGTAATTCAGCTTCCTTTAACAATAGCGGTACGATTACAATAGATAATACTGGAACCACAGGAGTTCAAAATCAGAGTAACTTCAACAACTTAGCAAATGCTAGCCTTGATATTGGTCAAAACACAGGAAACATTGGTGGAGTTGGAATATCAAATACAAATATAACTAGCCCTGCTTCTTTTACTAATAACGGTACGATCAATGTAGATAATACGACAACCATTGGGATTCAAAATAGAGGTAATTTCAATAATGTTACCAATGCGAATTTGAAGATTGGTCAAAATGGTGGTGTGGGTCAAGAGGGCATACAAAACTTAGGTGCTACTGCTATTTTGACCAATGAAGGTCAGATTCAGATAGATAGTGTAGGAATAAATGGTCTATCGAACGAAGGCACATTCAACAACGAGAATAGTGGAAGTATCCAAATCGGATTGGTAGCAAGTATTGACAACATAGGTATCTTAAACACAGGAATATTTAGCAGTACAGGAGATACGATCAAGATTACCAATACTGGGGCGGCTGGTATTGAAAATCAAGATACACTGACCAATGCAAGTGTCATTGTCATTGAAAATACTGGAGGTAGAGGAATTAACAACAACTCAGGTGCAGTATTCACGAATGATAGCACGATCGATATAGGTACTAACAATCTACCGACAGGAGGGAATGGCATTCGTAATGCTGGTACAGGCACGCAGTTTCAAAATAACAATAGAATCAACATAGAGCGGTCAGATGCCGCTGCTCTTCAAAACCAAGGAGGTGCTCAGTTTACTAATGCAGTGGGTGCTACTCTTGAAATTGGTCAAGGCAGTGGAAGCATTAATAATAACGGTATTCGTAATTTGAATAGTGTTACTACTTTCACGAACGGCGGTTCGATTACTATAGACAATACTTCAAGCAGTGGACTAAGTAATGATGGCGACTTTAACAATGCTACCAATGCGATTATTGATATTGGTCAAGGGATTGGAAATATTGGAGGAGTCGGAATATTCAATCAAGCGACTTTTACAAATAGTAGTATTATCAATGTAGACAATACTTTTAGAGGAGTCACTAATAGGGGGCAATTTGATAATACGGCAAACGCTTATATAAACATTGGACAGAATAGTGGGAATATCGATTCAGATGGAGTTTTCAATACAGGTAGCTCTGCCTTTTTCACGAACAATGGTAACATCACCGCAGACAACACCTCAAGCAATGGCGTACGAAATGAGGCAACCTTCGAAAATGCTATAAATTCGACCATCAATATCGGTCAAAATGATGGAAACATCGGTGGAAATGGAATACAAAATTCAGATACGACTTCTAATTTCACGAACGAAGGTGTGATTCAGATTGATGACGTAGGGTCTAATGGTCTAGTGAACGAAAGCACATTTAACAGCCAAAACAGCGGAAAGCTAACAATCGGATTGGTGGCGAGTATAGATAGCATAGGCATATTGAATACAGGAACATTTAGCAGTACAGGCGATACGATTAAGATTAGCAATACGGGAGAAGATGGCATTGACAATCAGGATACACTTATGAATGCAGGGGTCATTGTCATTGACCATGTTGGGCGTAGTGGAATTCTTAATAATTTTGAGGGGGTATTCACGAATAGTGGCACAACTAATATAGATAATGTTTCAGTTGACGGAGTCGAAAATCAAGGAATCTTCAATAATGCCGTAAATACAAACATTAATATCGGTCAGCATGGTGGAAATATTGGTGATGACGGAATGGTAAATTTTGATTCCTTTACCAACAATGGGACAATCGTTATAGATAATGTTTCAGATGAAGGACTTTTAAACTTCGAAGACTTTATTCATGCTACAAATGCCAACCTCAACATTGGTCAAAATGATGGAAATATTGGTAGCGATGGATTACGAAATTTTGATTCCTTTACCAATAACAGTACGATTACCATAGACAATACTTCAAATATAGGAATAAGGAATGAAGGTGACTTTAATAATGCCGTAAATGCTGACATTAATATTGGTCAAAACGATGGAAATATTGGAGGAAACGGAATATCCAATTCAAGCAGTTCTTCCTCCTTCAC
>JBCCRX010000323.1:0-7779 GCA_039201015.1 Bacteroidota bacterium
AAAGTAATCTCTCTTTTCAACTCGCCAGCATCGCGCTTGCAGCCCTCGCGGCCCCGTGTTTTTCTTGGAGGGCACACAAAATAAAAGTTTTTGTAAAACAACATCTTATATTTTGTCTGCCCTCCAAGACCACCACGAGGCAGCGAGCGCTGCAAGCGCGATGCTGCCGAGTTGAATAGCTAGATTACTTTTGTTCAAGTACTTATAATGTAGCAAGTCGGAGGGCGAAGCACGAGCCTCACTTCAATATTCTTATTTCTACATTGAATATTCGATATTCAAAAGCATTCTATGCAGTTTATATATCCTAGCTTTTTGTGGGCATTGTTGGCATTGGCTATCCCAATCATCATTCACTTATTTCATTTTCGACGTTTCAAAAAAGTATATTTCACCAATGTACGTTTTCTGAAAGAGGTGAAAGAAGAAACTAGTGCGCGTTCCAAACTGCGAAATTTATTGGTGCTGCTGATGCGATTGTTAGCATTGGCATTTTTGGTTTTTGCTTTCGCACAACCATTTTTGCCCCAAGATACAGCGGTGAAACAAGGACAAAAAGCGGTGAGTGTTTACGTTGATAATTCCTTTAGTATGGAAGCCTTGAGCGAAGATGTGCCATTGCTAGAAAAAGCCAAACAACGCGCCAGAGCAATTGTAAGTGCCTACGCAGAGGAAGATCGTTTCCAGATTTTGACCAATAGTTTTGAAGGACGCCGCCAACGATTGTTGAGCAAAGAAGATGCCCTGACGATGATCGACGAAATAGCGATTCGTCCAGCAGTGCGCGATCTGGGTAACGTCCTCAATCGTCAACAACAAGTGCTAGAAAGCAGCAATTTAGAAAACCAAGTCGCTTACCAAATATCTGATTTTCAAAGAAATATAAGCGACGGACTATCCGAGTGGCGAGATACTTCCGTAGAGGTGAATTTGATTCCATTGCAATCGGTACAAGAAAACAACATCAGCATAGACTCGGCTTGGTTTGAGTCGCCTGTTCAGGTATTGAATCAGACTAATCCGCTGATCGTGAAAGTTCGGAATCTAGGCAACGAAGCCGCAGAAAATATTCGTCTTTCTATCAATTACGGCGGGCAAAACAAACCCATTGGAACATTGACCATTCCTGCGGGTGAATCCATTATTGATACAGCACAAATCACGATTTTAAAAACGGGTTGGCAAGAGGCAGAACTACTGATTACGGATTATCCAATCCAGTTCGATGACCGCTACTTCTTTGCTTTCAAGGTAGCGGAACAGGTCGAAATGCTGGCGATCAACGACAATACGCCCAACCGCTATCTTTCCGCTGCTTTCGCCAATTCGAGCTACATCAAAGTCGATAATCAGTCCAGCCAAGCCTTGGATTATTCTAGTTTTGACGACTACCAATTGATTGTTCTGAATGACTTGACTAGCATTTCTTCTGGTTTATCTTTTGAACTCAATCAATACGTCAGCAATGGTGGCAATGTGATGCTTTTCCCAGCCGCCACCGCCAATACAGGAACTTACAACAACTTTTTGAACAGTTTTCCAGCTAATGAATTACGTGCTTACGAGCAGCAAATTCGCGCTGTTGGTTCGATCAATACGGATGAATTCATCTTCAATGATGTCTTTGAAAACAACAATTCCAATCTGAAATTACCTGTTTCGCAAGCCAATTACCGACTGAGCGATTTTGGCAGTCGAAAACAAGAAAATCTGCTCACCTACCGAGACGGCAATGCCTATTTGGTGAAATATCAAGTAGGAAAGGGTAATTTGTACCTTTGTGCCGCGCCGCTCAACGAGCAAGTAAATGATTTGGTGAGGAATGGAGAAATTTTTGTGCCGATGATTTTCAAAATGGCACTTTCTTCGGGCGAAACGCCGCAAATTGCTTACAAAATAGGGCAAGATGAAGTACTAGAAGCCGATCATCGCATTTCACAAACAGAGCAAGTCTATAAATTGAATGGCCCTTCAGGTGAATTTATCCCAGAACAGCGCGTCGTGCGCTCTAAAGTTGTTCTAGGCGTCAACAATCAAGTCCAAGAAGCGGGCTTTTACAATCTATATCTCGACCCCAAGGAAATTTTGCACCAATATGCCTTTAATTACGACCGCAAAGAGTCCAATTTAAGCTACTACAACGAGACAGATTTGGCGAATTTGGTGGGCGATCGCATCAATATTATTCGTGCCAGTGCAAAAGCTGACTTTGAGCAATTGATTGGAGAACGCAGTCAAGGTAGGGTATTTTGGCGTTGGTGCTTGATTCTCGCTTTGGTCTTTTTGGGGCTAGAAGTTTTGCTATTGCGTTTGTGGAAAGAGGCTTGAGTGCTAGTGGTTGGCAAAAGAATTTTCTTATACAAGTAAGCAAAACTCAAAAGAACGCTACGAAAGCACAGTTTTTGTCAAAAAACTAAGAGCATGTTTGGAGCAGGATCGAACTGTAAATCAATAGTTTGCGGTTTTGACAAAGAAAATCATGGCGACTTTATCGAGATAAATGAGCTATGATTTTCAAAGTCAAGTTCGTAAAATATTGGTTTACAGGAAGATAATACTCCAAACATGCTCTAAGTCTTGTATGTTCTTAAGTGTTTCAAAAAGTATCATATTTTGCGGTCTAGCTGCTACAAAGTTGACGAAATTGACCTATCAATTTGTCCAATAATGCGAATAACGGATGAAAAAAGTTTAAGTGCTGATAAACAGCGATTTAGATTTGCTAAACTTTCAAAATTTAGTAAATCTTCACGTTGAGCCTTAGAATTAAGGATAAAATTTCACCCATTATTCGCACCAATAATGGAACTATAAAGCTGCTCGATTTTTTCAAAATCAATCAATACTTAAAAAATCAAAACTAAAACAAACAAAACCAACCAACTTATGCAAAACGAACACAAGCCCTATATTGGGGCGGACAAAAAACTTCCTGAAACGACCGTACGCGCCTTTATTTTGGGGGCGATTCTATCGGTGGTTCTCGCTGCTGCCAATGCTTATTTGGGGCTTTTTGCAGGACTTACCGTTTCGGCAAGCATACCCGCAGCCGTACTTTCCATGGCAATTTTACGCTTTTTCAAAGACGCCAATATTTTAGAAAACAACATCGTTCAGACCGCTGCTTCCGCAGGCGAATCGCTAGCTGCTGGCGTCATCTTTACCTTTCCTGCCTTGATTTTAATGGGCTATTGGTCAGAATTTAATTATCTCGAAACAGCATTGATCGCTTTGTGTGGCGGTGTTCTAGGAGTATTATTTACGATTCCTTTGCGCTCGGCTTTGATCGTGAAACAAAACTTGAAATTCCCAGAAGGGGTTGCTACGGCAGAGGTTTTGAAAACGGGAGAGCAAGGCGGAAGTTCTGTGAAGTATTTGGTTTGGGGCGCATTAGTGGGTGCAGGCATCAAATTTATAGAAGCAGGGTTTAAACTTTGGGAAGGTGTTGCGAGTGCTGCCACAGTAGCAGGCAACAAAGTCTATGCTTTCGCGGCCATCAATTTATCGCCTGCCTTGATCGCAGTAGGTTATATTGTCGGTTTGCGGGTGTCCATTCTCGTTTTTGCGGGTGGTGTCATCAGCTGGTGGATCGCCATTCCAATTTATTTGGCGGTTACGGGCATCCCGCCTGATAGCGATCCTGTTAATTTAGGATATCAAGTTTGGAGCAGTCAAATTCGCTACTTGGGGGTCGGTGCAATGGTGGTCGGTGGACTTTGGGCTTTATTAAGCTTGCGTAGTTCAATTAGTTATGCTGTGAAGAGTGGTATCGAAGCCATTCGCACCAAAACGGACGCCAGTAAGATATTGAGAACAGAATACGATACGCCGATGTCTTGGGTGATTATTGCCATTGGCGTGATGATTGTGCCCGTTTTTATCATCTACATCCGAGAAATTGAGCAAGTGGGCATCACGGCTATGATGGCCATTTTAATGGTCATTGCTGGTTTTTTGTTTTCTGCCGTCGCGGGCTATATGGCAGGTCTGGTAGGCAGTTCCAATAATCCTATTTCTGGTGTGACCATTGCTACGATTTTGACGGCGGCTTTGATTTTATTGGCATTATTAGGGTCGGGAGCAGAAAAAGGACCTGCTGCTGCTATTTTGATTGGTGCAGTGGTCTGTTGCGCGGCGGCAATTGCGGGCGACAACATGCAAGACCTAAAAGCAGGTCACATTCTCGGCGCAACGCCCTACCGACAACAAATCATGCAAATGATCGGCGTCATTGCAGCGGCTTTGACCATTCCTTTGGTGTTGCAATTGCTGAATACTGCTTATGGTTTCGGACCTGCCACTGCCGAGAATCCCGATGCCTTGGCTGCGCCACAAGCGACACTAATGGAAAGCGTCGCGAGAGGCGTTTTTTCTGGTGATCTGCCCTGGCCGATGATCTATATTGGTATGGGAATTGGCGTCTTAATCATTATCGCAGATCAAATACAAGAAGCGCGAGGCAGCGATTTTCGCATTCCTGTTTTGGCGGTAGCGGTTGGTTTGTATTTGCCTTTTGAATTGGATTCGGCGATTATGCTGGGGGGCTTGATTGCCTGGTTGGTGAGTCGCTACCAAAATCGCAACAAATCAAAAGTAAAAGACATCGGAGAAGATTTTGAAACCGCCTCTTCCAGAAGTGAACGATCTGGCTTACTTTTTGCATCAGGACTCATTACGGGAGAAGCGCTGATTGGTATTTTGCTCGCCATTCCAGTTGCCATTTACGAGCGTTCTGATGTCATGGCTTTGCTGGACGAACCATTGGGCAGTTGGCCAGGCTTGATCGTCATTGTAGGTGTCTGCTATTGGCTGTATCGGATCGCGAGTACGGCTTTTTTGAGGCAGGAGTAAATGACTTGGTTTGAAAGTTAGGCGGTAACTTGAAGTTACTTCCTAACTTGGATGACAGCTCTTCTACAGAACCTTATCCCCAAAATAAATCACCCAAGCTACTACATAAACGAAAGTAATGATGACAATGCCGCGCATGGATTGAGTAGCACGCCTTTTGTAGAAAGCATTGAGCGCAATAGCATTCAAACCAATGGCTACGATACCAATGGTACGCAGGCGAAAATCTTCACTCAACCCGATGTTGCTGACTGCACCTGCTCTATCCAAAAATTCAAATAAAGCAAACAATAATCCAAATCCGATGACTGGTAAAATCAAGCCGACAAGCAACCCAATGATTATTTTATTTTGATGAAACATGATTGATTGTTTTATTACTGTAGCTTTTTTGAAAATGTAATTTCAGACTTTAAAACGCCATCACAAAAGCACCACTTTCTCTCACATCATAGCAATCCAAACCCAATTCTTCGCAGCTTTTCATCCATTGCTGATTTTTCCAAAATGGATTGGATGCATCAAAAATAATTTGCTTGGCATTGACGGCAGATTCTACTTCTTCTAATCGCAATTTTGGATTGTTGCGGATCAAAAGATAATCCACTTCTAGTTTTGTCGAACTGGCTCGAAAGGCTTGCTGATCGTATATCAAAATGCGCTTATCGTAGAACTGGATGTATGGAAATTGAAGGAATAAGTGGTCGAATCTTTGTTTGGGGATTTCCTCTATTTTAAAATCTTCTACTCGCTTGATGCCAGAAGCCCAACGGTGTTGCTGTGTATTAAAATCCAGATTGCGTGCATTGATATGCTCACTTTGTAAACTGTATGAATGCCGTCCGTCAAAGAAGTCTATGATACTTCCTTTGGGCTGGTGGTAGATCGTAATGCTCTTCTGAAAGTAATTTTGACTTGCTCGGATACTAATACTAAGACAAAAAAGTAGCACCGCCAACAGCGCTGCATTCAAATATCTTTTGTGAAGATGCACGATAAAAATACCTACAAAAATAAGGATGCCGTATAGTAGTAAAACTTCGTACCACTCTATCCAAAGACCTTTAATCAGACCCGTCGGGAAGCCTTTTATTAGCCATATACTTCCATTCATGATAGACAACACAAAATGTAGCGTTTGTCCAATCCATTCACCCAAAATGGGTAGCAAAAAACTACTACTAAAGAGCAGTAAAGTCAATACCAAAACGGCAAAAGCAGCAGGAATAACGATCATGCTGGACAACCAAAAATAGAACGGAAATTGGTGAAAATAAAAAATACTGATAGGAGAAACGGCAATTTGGGCAGCTATGGAAACTGCCGTAATTTGCCATAGATAATCTGGTACTTTATACTTAAAATAGAGCAAGCGATATATTTTGGGTTGGAAGAAAACAATGCCGATGACCGCTAAGTAAGACAACTGAAATCCAACGGTGAATAAACGATAGGGTTCTAAAACGAGTGATAGGAAAGCAGCCGCAGCAAGGGTGTTGTAAATATTTCCGAAACGTCCAGTCTGTTGACCGATTGTGAGGAAAGAAAACATAATGGACGCTCGAATGACCGAGGAAGACGCACCCGTAAGCAGTGCAAACATCCAAATACCCGAAAGCGCGAAAAGTACTTTAAACCATTTTTGAGCACTCGAGTAAGAAGGAAAAAAACGAAGCAACCAGTTGATAATGAAGTAAATGATACCAACATGTAAGCCAGAAACCGCTAGTATGTGTATCGCGCCTGTATCGGCATAAGCCGTCCGAATATCTTCTCCCAATTCCGCTCGATAGCCTAGAGTCAAAGCTGCGCCGACCGCAAATATTTCTTGATCCTTTAGGTGCTTTTGCAGGACGACCAGCAATTTTTGGCGCAACGAATAGATTTGTCGCATTAAAAAACGACCACGCTTTTTTTCTAGCTTTCGCCATTCGTCGGCTTGCACAAATGCTTGATAATGAATGTTCTTGAAATGTAAATAGCGCGAAAAATCAAAGGCATGTGGATTTTTAACAGTCTCCAGTGGCGAAATTCGACTGCGGATGTGTAATAAATCACCGTAAGACAGATATTGACTCAAGGAGTCTTTTTGAAGGTAAATCTGAATATTACCAGTGGCATACTGCGCTTGCGCATTGCTATTCAAAATCCCTTCCACTCGGCATGTCATTCGAATCCAGTTCTTCTCTTCTGGCATTTCTGCTACCCATGCAGTGAAAGAGGCTTTTTCAGCTGGAAGATAATGGCTGAAGTGCTGAGGTGCGTTTAGTTCGTTGTGCTGTGCCGTCCGCAAATAAGCGAAACTAAATAGAACCAAATGCAGAGAAATTCCAAACAACCACTTAAAGCGGATGCTCTTAATGAAACTAGTCGCAATCAAACTCAAAATTCCTAATATCAGCAATAAGGCAGCAGAGGAGATATACCCAGGTAGATACTCTGCCAGAAGAATGCCCAATAAAAATGGAATCAATATCCTAAGGAAAGGATATTCGTGCCAATTGATGCGAAATTGAGTATTGATGAATTTGTTCATACTGCTGATGTCGCCACAAATTAAAGAATTAATTTCTTGATGACTACTAAAAACGCTACTTTTGCAATCCTTTTTTTGAGCGCATCACTATGCCTTCGAGAAAAGTTAGCGGCAAGATATTTGAAAGATATTTTGCTGCTACAACGAACTATAAAGATGGATATGGATTATCAGATTCAAGAGGAAGGAAAGTTCAAATACATCGAATCAAAAGGAGGCGAACAGAACCTTTTGCTGCTGCATGGCTTATTTGGTGCGTTGAGTAATTTTTCAGGCATCGTCAATCATTTCAAAGGAACGCACAATGTCATCATTCCCATTTTACCCATTTTTGATTTGCCACCAAAGGAAGTATCGCTCGAAAATCTAGTTGAGCACATCAACGATTTCAT
>JBCCRX010000324.1:0-7760 GCA_039201015.1 Bacteroidota bacterium
GGCTATTCAGGGCGCCGTATGGCATTGATCGCCGAAACGCGTCATGATGCAGCGCAGCAAATGGAAAGCGGACGTAGGCTATCTGCGGTTTTCAGAGCCAAATTATACGAAAAATATCCTCTGTTCTAATTTCAATAATAATTTTGTCCAAGTACTTAAGTAGGTTTACCTAATTATTTAGGCAATAAACTTGTGTAAAGTGTTCATTATAAACAATTTAAACACACGTGTCCGCCTTAGGCGCGATAAACAGCTTAAACAAATAGGTAGAAGTACTTACACAGGTAGCCGCTAATTATTCAACGCTTGTACCACTAGGGGTAAGCTAAGATTGCTGGTGTTGAATATCATACAATAGGGCAAGAAGAAGCAGTTCCATATAAACTACGTATTGGAATCTAGGGTAATAAGCTATGGTGGGAAAAAGTGATAAAGGAGCAAATAATAGCACTATAAAAATAGATACGATTATCTTTTGATGGGTAGTAATTAAGAGCCATTGATTAATAATCCATAGGAGAAACAAAGGAATAAATAGAGAAATAAGTATCTGAAAAACATCAAGTTGCCCGTAATACAAGCCTAGGTTGTACAGGAAATTTTTGAATAAGTAAGGAAAATCTATCTGCTGAAAACTAAAGGCTGCGTCCCCTTGCTTCAAATAAGGATGAGGATTCCATATATCAACAAAAAATTTGAATCGATGATCGTAGAATAGATTATGATACAAAGGTAAAAGAACAACAAATAGGTAGCCGAGTACAAGTACCGCTTTTCTTCGAGTAACAATTTTAAGCGTCAACAAGACAACAAAAAAAATGAATGTATTGGCAAAAAATAAATTTTGCCTAAAAAAACAACTCAACGCAAGCAATAAAGCAAATAGTAGATATTGCCTACGATAATAGGACAGTGCACTCAACAGCAGTACTACAACAGTCAACCATTCCGACAAATTTTGTAAACAGTTTTTTAGTCCTGCTGGAAAACTAATCATCAACAGAAAAGTATATATAATTACATGCTTTTTGGAAAGGTTTTCAGGTCTGATAAGCGCTCTAATCGTATGTAAGATCACGAAAATAAATAGAAACACATTTGCAAACTGGATCAATCTGATAGGGCTTTCCAGCATTAGCAAGTACAAAGCGTTCCAGTACCTGTAGCCAGGCTGTGTGGCGTAGGATTTGTGTTCTACCCATTCGTAAAAAGCCGCGTCTCCTCCCCATAAAGTACGTTGCTCTATCATTTGCTGAGCATAGAAAAAGTAGCGGCCAGAATCATCCAATGGATTTAAAATAAAAATTGATCCGAAATATGGAATTAAAGGAATAGAGAGCACTAGAAAGAGGAGTAGTCCCTTCTTAATGGAAAAGGACTGGAGCAACATATTAGAGCTTCCTACCCAAAAAATAGTGCATATAGGAGGAATGAAAAATGGAAAAAGAGAGGGATCAAATTCTTGTACTGAAAGAGGATATTGCTGTAGCAGGAAAACTTCAGCTAATGCACCAGCTATGATTAAAAAAACCCACAAATAATGAACGATCGCTTCTCTACTTGGACGATAGTGCTTGCGCTTCATGCTTCTAGTGTATCTTCTAAAAGAAGTGCAAAGTTTAAAAACGAAACCTTCATTTTCAAACTTTGTACCTATTTGAGGAAAGGAACCATGTGCTTACCAAGAAGCTGTTTTGAGTAGGACCAAATTGGATTAAAATACTAGGAGCAGTTATTCTTCTTGCACTTCAATAAATTTCACTTATCTCTTCCGATTTCATAGAAATTGCGCTTCTTTGTAGCCGAATTCAAATTAGATCAATACATGAGTAGCGGAAATATATTTGGAAAAGCCTTTCGCATTAGTACTTTCGGAGAATCACATGGAAAAGCGATTGGTGTCATCATTGATGGTTGTCCTGCTGGATTGGAAGTAGAAGAAGCCTTCATTCAATCAGAATTGGCGCGTAGGCGACCAGGACAATCCAAAATCGTCACAGCGCGCAAAGAAAGCGATACGGCACAAATCCTATCGGGTATTTTTGAAGGCAAAACAACGGGCACACCTATTGCGCTTGTCATCAACAATAAAGATGCGCGTTCCAAGGATTACAGCCACATTGCAACCAAATTTCGTCCTTCGCATGCCGACTATACTTATCATACGAAATATGGACTACGCGACTATCGCGGTGGCGGCCGATCTTCGGCCAGGGAGACGGCTGCTAGGGTTGCTGCGGGTGCAATTGCCAAACAACTTTTAGCGCAATCAGGCGTAAAAATAAATGGCTATGTGAGTCAAGTGGGGCATTTGAAATTGGAAAAAAGCTACCAAGAATTAGACTTCTCAAAAATCGAAGCAACGCCTGTACGCTGCCCTGATCTGGATATGGCAGAAAGCATGATAGACTACATCAAAATGATACGCCGAGCAGGCGATACCGTCGGTGGTGTCGTGCAATGTGTGGTGAAGGGCTGTCCTGTCGGTTTGGGAGAACCTGCTTTCGATAAACTCCACGCAGACTTAGCAAAAGCCATGCTCAACATCAATGCCTGCAAGGGTTTTGAGTACGGTTCTGGTTTTGCGGGTGTGAGTATGCGTGGCTCTGAGCACAACGATATTTTCTACAAGGAACAAGAGCAAATCAAAACAAAAACCAACAACTCTGGTGGCATCCAAGGCGGCATTTCCAATGGGATGGATATTTATTTCAGGGTGGCTTTCAAGCCCGTTGCGACCATTATGCAGCCGCAGGACTCCTTGGATGAAGCAGGAGAAAAGGTAGATATTTCGGGGAAAGGACGACACGACCCTTGTGTAGTGCCAAGAGCTGTACCAATCGTGGAAGCTATGGCAGCTTTGGTGCTAGCGGATCATTTGTTGCGGCAAAGAATGACGCAGGTTTAAAGTGTACTTATCCTTGTATAAAATAAACTTCCGCAATTTTTCCATCTTTGATTTTATAAATTGCAATGGCTTTAAACGGCTCATCCCCAAAACCAGTAACACTTTCCTGGTCAATGACCGTGTTGCCCATTACCATTCGATTGACTAATTCGCAATGTAAATTGACGGTACGCTGAAACATAGCAGCATAAGACTTGCGCATCGCTTCTTTGCCGTCCATAATCAGTGTATTCGGGAAATTATAAATCTTGACACTATCAGCATAGGGCTTCAAGAAATCTTCAATATTCCGAGCGTTATAAGCATCCAATTGCATCTGCGCTAATTCTTCTGGAGTGGCTTGTTGCGTTTCTGCTGTGCCTTGTGCAAAGGAAAACAAAGTCATAGAGCAGAAAACAAAGCTTATGATTATTTTCATCATTGTCTATCATTTTAATTGTTCCACTTCCACATAAAACAACTCTTTTGCTACTTTAAAATCTGTTTTGGGCAACTTGATTTTTTGCCATTTGGTAGTAGGCTGAATTTCAGTGTAATTGCCCTTCTCCCCTACTAAAATAGGCATATCAAAATCTTTTACATCCGCTTTCCAGCGATACTCCAATATCAATTTATTGCCCTTTTCTTTGAGCTGATATTGAAAGGTAGGCGGACTTGGATGATATAGATACTGTTTGAAAAAAGCGGTGTAATCTCTTTTGGTGCATTGATTGACAAAGTCAATTACGTCTTGTGTGGTGGCTTGAGACATGGCGTAACGATTGTAAAAAGAACGCAGAAAATCGAACCACATTTCATCATCTCCGATGGCATGACGAAGTGTATGCAGCATCCAAGCCCCCTTGTAATAATGATCGCTAGTTCCCCAATCCTCAAAATTGACATTCAGTGGACCGACAATTGGTAGCGAATTACGAATTAATGGTCTTTGGGAATCCAAATAGCGGACTGCATCTTGGTAGCTATACGTGCATTCTACGTAAAGGGCTTCCATGTAAGTGGTGAAAGATTCGTGTATCCACATTTCTGCCATATCGTTGATACTCACACTATTACCAAAATATTCGTGTCCCGTTTCGTGTACGATAATGTAGTCCCAATCCATATCTCTCGGAATCAGGCCGCCCAAATAACCTCGCATATATTTATTGCCATAAGCAATTGCGCCTTGGTGTTCCATACCCAAATAGGGCGTTTCCACCATCCCAAAGCCATCTTCCCAAAATGGGTATTTTCCAAAGTATTTTTCAAAGCAAGCCAACACTTTGTGAGTTTGTTTAAAATGCTTTTTTGCCTTCTCTAAATTGTAAGAAAGCACATAATAATCCATCTCCAAAGTCTCACCATCTTCTGCGGTGTAGGTCTCTTTGAAATTGGCGTAATCTGCGATATTGACCGTGACATTGTAGTTATTAATTGGATAAGAAACGAACCAATCGTAGCGTTGGTAGCCATTTCCTACTTTTTCCACTTCCAATAATTCTCCGTTTGCCACCGCAACCAATTCTTCTGGCACCGTAAGTTTGATACTCATACTATCGGGTTCATCCGAAAGATGGTCTTTGCAGGGCCACCACATACTCGCTCCATCCCCTTCGCAAGCAACCCCCACCCAAGGCACACCATTTCTGTCTGTTTTCCAAACAAAGCCACCGTCCCAAGGTGCGTTGGCGGCAATAGTGGGTTGTCCTTCGTAGTGGATTCGGATTTTGGCTGAACTTCCCTTTTTAAGCATCTTCGGAAAATCGACAAAAAAGGCATGGTGTTTTCTACTGAAATCTAGTTCCTTTCCCTCGTATTTGATCGAATTGATTTTCATGTTTTCAAACAAGTCCAACTGAATTTGCTGAACCGCTTCTACTACCTCAAAATATACATCGACATAGCCTGAAAGGAATTTATTGTCAATATCCACTTTGATGTCCAATTCGTAAAAATGAACATCGTAGCTACTGCGTTTTTCGTCCAAAGTCCCTCGGAGGGTATCTGCTTCGGTAAAAGTAAATCGAGAGAAATAGTTCTTTTGCGCCATCAAGCTAAACTGGCAAAAGAGCAGTATAAAAAAGAGTATATTTTTCATTCTTAAAAGGATTGAGTTTGGTCCGAAAACCCGAAAGAAGGAGACAATTTGTCAAATTTTTAAAATTTAAAATATTGATAATCAATTCCTTGCGTTTAGTCGGATCATCAGTTAAAAAAGTGGTATCATCCTAGTTGAAAGTAGGACTTCTGAGGTCATGCCATCAACTTTATATCACTTTTCAATCTGATTGTCTAGTTCAATTTTGCTTTAGGGTAACAATGAGACGCAATTCGACTTTTTGAAGCGGACTCAAGGATTGAAAAATTTGATAGCGCGCGAATGGTAATTTGGCAATCTAAGGATTCCACAATTCCTAAGACATCACTTTTGTGCATTTGCCACCAGATAGCCCGCCACACCCATAAAAATCAAGTTCGGAATCCAAACGCCCAATAAAGGAGAAACCATATCACTCGTTGCAAAAGTAATTGAAAATTTAGAAAGCAAAATGTAGAAAGCTCCAATTCCAATTCCCAGCGCCAGGTGCAAACCCATACCGCCACGTACCTTACGAGAAGCGACCGCCATACCAATAATGACCAAAATCAGTACGGTGAAGGCTTCGGCAGTTCGTTCGTGCATTTCTACTTCATAAATCTGCGTATTACCGATGCCGCGATCTTGTTCTCGATTGATAAAACGGCTCAATTCGCGCGTGGTCATGCCCTGTTTCTGGTTTTTGTAATACACGAAATCGCGCGGTTGCAGATCGAGCGTTGTATCTATTTTTTCATTCTTACCGACATAGAGACTCTCGTGCATCCCATCAAAAGTTCTGATTTCGTAATTGTGCAATCGCCATTTGTTGGTCTCTTCGACGTACTCTGCTTTGTTGGCTTTCAATAGATAAACGAGTTCTCCTTCTTCAAAACCTTCTAACCTAAAATTTCGGATGCTTTGATCGGCTTTGCTGTAATATCTGGCGTAAATTTTAGAGTCATTTCCTAGAAAAAGGTGGACGTCATTCATGCGCCCGCGATCACTTTGTTTGTAGATGTAAGTATGCTCAAAATTGAGGCGTTCTTTATCGCCTAGTGGAATAATGATATGATTGCCTACAAAATAAATCAAGGCTACAAAACTGCCTGCCATCAAATAAGGAAACATCATTCTTTGAAAACTTACACCCGAATTGAGAATAGAAATAATCTCAGAATTATAAGCCATGCGAGAGGTAAAAAAGATCACGGAAATAAGCGCGTATAAAGCCCACAATTGCCCATTGATGTAGGGAATATAGTTGAGGTAGTGTTGCAATAAAATATTTTTCAATGGAATGTCTTGCTCCAAGAAATACTTCACTTTCTCACTGAAATCGAATACCATTGCCACCAAGGTAAAGAGCAGTGCCGTAAAGAAAAAAGTCCTCAAAAATTTCCCGATGATGTATTTATCTAGTTTTTTCAATCCTTTTTATTGAAGCGTTAATCAGGCTCTCGTACACCATTCAAATCTCGATAGATTATCGAGCAGTATATTGCCTTGACGAGAAAAACGTCCATCTTTATAGTGTGCCTCTATCATAATGTAATAATAGTTTTTCTTGGCCGTAAATTCAAAATTGTGGGTTTCCCAATCCAGATTCTCAATAAAATCCGTAGCCGCGATCAATTGTCCGCGCTCCCCTTTCTTTTTTCCCGCCCAAATTCTCAACTTGATTGGATTGTTGTAGCCCGCATAAGTATTGGAAAAAGCCAAATCTAAAGAGAAAGAGTAGCATTCTTTGGCTTTGAAAGGACTGGACAGACGTTGTCCGATGCTTTCGTGTGTACCGTCGTGGCGCGTAATCAATCCAACAAAAGTTTCGCCTTCACTCGCCTCTTGATAGACCCCCCAAGGACCTGGCAAAATATCTGGCGTGGTAGCGGGCGCACATGCAAACCAACCCACTGGAACGGTTGCATCATCTGGTTCTCCCTCAAAAGAAGTATTGGCGAGATATACATCCTCTCCTTGTGCAGAAATACTAGGTGCAAAGATGATACCAATGAAGAATAATAGATAATATTTCATGATTCTAAAGCAATACTAGAAAAGTTAAGAATAACAACAGCAAAGTTCTTAAAAAAAGCATCAGCATTGTGCTAACGAAATCTTAATCCTTCGGGCTGACATCACTTACTTTTAAACTCAGTACACTAGTTCTGCTTTTAGACTCTAAAACCGAATCACAGCAGGATGCTCAAAGGCGTTTTCGGACGGAGAGATAAAGTTTCTTGAAATCGTTTTTTCCATCTTTACAAAAACTTAACTTGGAAAAATCAACTCTACCCTCTAGCTTCGTGCTAAAATACAACAGTCATGAAGCTCGGTCTTTTTATTCTACTTTTTTTCTCCTATTTCACACTCCTTAGCCAATCTTCTTTCCTACAATCTGGTCCGATGGTTGGGCATGCTGAAGTGAAAAGTGTACAACTTTGGGTGCAGACAACAGATGCTGCTAAAGTACATTTCAATTTTTGGGAAAAAGAGGCAGGAAAATCTAAAATGCGTACTTCTAATAGTCTAGAAACTAAAGCAGAAGAAGCGTTTACGGCGAAAGTGAAGCTTACAAATCTCACACCAGGCAAAACCTATCAATATCAACTTTTTATCAACGATCAAGCGATTGAATTGCCTTATGCAACCACTTTCCAAACCCAAGCCCTTTGGAAATATCGTAGCGATCCACCTGACTTCAAAATCGCCATTGGGAGCTGTACTTTTATCAATGAAAAAGCGGCTGATCGTCCAGGTCGCCCTTATGGAAGCGATTACAAAATATTCAAC
>JBCCRX010000325.1:0-7742 GCA_039201015.1 Bacteroidota bacterium
AAATATAAAAAAAAATCCTTTTTTTGGTTTTTTCCCCCCCTCTTCCCTCTTAATATTTTTTTGGTTTTTTTTCTTTTGGGGTCCAAAAACCCCCCCATCCCTCTCTCCCTCCTGAAGTTCCCTTCGCTGCGTCAGTAGCGAAGTATATGGAACTTCAACACTCAATGAGGCGCTATTACAGCATTTACTAATCACCGCATTCCGTTATAATCAGGAATCTTTATAGTTTCCGCTGCTTCGCGGCGAAAACGGGAGAGAGTGAGGGAGAAAAAAGTGGTATTATCCCAATTGAAAGTATGACTTTTGAGGTCATATCATCCGCTTAACTAGTATTACAACCTGATGTTACGCACTAGTATATTTTAGTGCGAGAAATATAGTAGCTCTTCAAAGCTACCGTGTCCGCCTCAGGCGTGAGGCGTGAGGCTGATACCCGACGATTTGTAAACAAGTAGCACTTTGTGCCGTTTGCAATTTGGTGTTTTGCGTAACATGAGTTACAACTTTAGAAGGATAACCTTATTCCCGCCTCTCAATCAATAGATTTACTAAATCTTTGAGATTTAGCAAATCAAATATAGCAATTTGCTAAAATTGCGGAGATTTAGTAAACCTAAACTATCTACATCAACCTACCTCAAACTTTACGGAACAAACCCCAACCATCTCAAATACAGAACAGAAAAAATGGCAGTAAAAGCATACAAACGGACACCACTTTGGTACAAAGACGCGATCATTTACGAACTTAATATTAAAGGCTTCAAGGACAGTGACGGAGATGGCGTTGGCGACTTCAAAGGCTTAATTTCTCAGTTGGATTACCTAGAAGATTTGGGTGTGACGGCTATATGGGTGTTGCCTTTCTATCCTTCCCCTTTGCGCGATGATGGCTACGATATAGCTGATTATTATACCATTAATCCTTCTTTTGGGACACTGGAAGATTTCAAAACTTTTCTAGACGAAGCGCACGCAAGAAATCTCAAAGTCATCACAGAGCTAGTCATCAACCATACTTCTGATCAACATCCTTGGTTTCAGCGCGCCAGACGCGCGCCCAAAGGGAGCGTAGAACGGGATTTTTATGTCTGGAATGAAGATGAAGACAAGTACAAAGACGTAAGAATTATTTTTCAAGACTTTGAACCCTCCAATTGGACTTGGGATCCTGTGGCACAAGCCTATTATTGGCATCGCTTCTATTCGCATCAGCCCGATCTGAACTACGACAATCCAGTGGTGCAAGAAGAGATTTTCAAAGTTCTGGACTATTGGGTAGAAATGGGAATTGACGGCTTTCGCTTAGATGCCATTCCTTATCTTTTTGAGCGAGAAGGCACCAACTGCGAGAATCTACCCGAAACGCATGTTTTCCTCAAGAAACTACGCGCGCACATGGATGAAAACTTTGATAATGTACTATTTCTAGCAGAAGCCAATATGTGGCCAGAAGATTCGGCTTCCTATTTTGGAGAGGGCGATGAATGCCATATGAATTATCATTTTCCGCTGATGCCGCGCATGTATATGTCCTTGAAAATGGAAGACAGACATCCGATCACGGATATTTTTGAGCAAACACCCGAAATTCCAGAAGACTGCCAGTGGGCAATGTTTTTACGCAATCACGACGAATTGACCTTAGAGATGGTAACGGATGAAGAACGGGACTATATGCGGAAAAATTATGCTGCCGACCCAAAAGCGAGAATCAATTTGGGCATCCGCCGACGCCTCGCACCTTTGCTCGAAAATGATCGGAATCGAATTGAATTACTCAATGTATTGTTGTTTTCTTTACCCGGTACGCCCGTGCTCTATTACGGTGATGAAATCGGTATGGGCGATAACTATTATTTGGGAGATCGCGATGGGGTGCGTACGCCTATGCAGTGGAACGCTAATCAAAATGCGGGTTTCTCAGACGCCAACCCACAATCCCTTTACCTGCCCGTCATTATTGATCCTGAGTACGACTACACCTACATCAATGTAGAACGCCAACAACGCAATACCAATTCCTTGCTTTGGTGGACCAAGCGCATCATGGCTACGCGCCAACGCTATAAAGTTTTTGGTCGTGGGAGCATTGAATTTTTATCGCCAAGTAATGGTAAAATTCTTGCTTTCATTCGTAAATATGAAGAGGAAATTATTTTAGTAGTAGTCAATTTATCGCGTTTCGTGGAGGGGGTTCATCTGGATTTGCAGGCGTACAAAAATTATACACCAACGGAGATTTTTGGAGACAGCGAATTTCCTACTATCGAAGACGCTCCCTATTTCATTACGCTTGCGCCACATGGCTATTATTGGTTCGAATTGCAGCCCACCGAAGCTTTTCAACCTACGGACAAGCAATTGGAATCGCCGCTTTTGGAAGCAGAAACTTTCCAAGAGCTTTTCAAAGAAAAAGCATTTACGGAAAAAGTGCTACCTACTTTCTTCAAGCGAGTGAATTGGTTTGGCAATAAAGGAAGGAAAATAGAAAGCGTTCAAATAGTAGATCGTATTTTTCTGGACTTACCAGAGCAATCCTACGCGCTTTTGATCGTAGAAGTCAATTTTAGGACGGGTTTTTCGGAATTGTTTCAAATCCCCCTTACTTTCAGAGCAGTAAGTGATTGGAGTGATTTTTTGCTTAAAGAAGAAGTCATTAGTACAGCCCAAACAGCTACTTCACAAAACCATGAAAAAGGCGTACTCTTGGATGCTTTTTACGATGATGCCTTCCGACTGGCGATCATTAATAATGCAAGCATGCTGGCACAATCTGGCGTATTGTCATTGGAAACTTGGACAGATTTACCAGCAATGACAGAATCTACTATTCGCAAATCCACCGTGCAGTATATATCGGTCGCTTACAAAGAAGGCTACTTTATAAAATTTTACCGTCGAATTGATCAGCAGCCCAATCCCGATTTTGATTCCACAAATTGGTTAACTATACAACATGACTTTGAGTATGTTCCTGAGCTTTTGGCGAGTTTGACTTATAAAGATAAGCGGAATTACAATACAACCTTAGCTGTGGTGCAACCACTAATTGCACATCAAGGTTATGCTTGGGATTACGTGAACGATCACTTAAAACGACTGATGGAAAAAGTGGCTGTCAATGCAGAAAACAAGCGCATTCCAGAAGAGGAAGCAAGCATGTTCGATGAAGCCTTGGCGCACGATGAGTGGGCACCCATTTTTCGATCTTCCAATCTACAAGATTTTTTGGTGCGTATGGAATTGATTGCAAAGCGGACGGCTCAAATGCACCTTGCCCTCACCAATTCAAAAGGAATCGGAGATCAAAGTTTTAGCCCTGAATTATTTTCA
Organism: Bacteroidota bacterium; assembly: GCA_039201015.1. Taxonomy (GTDB): domain Bacteria; phylum Bacteroidota; class Bacteroidia; order Chitinophagales; family Saprospiraceae; genus JAAUTG01. Next base: position 3,337 of record JBCCRX010000325.1, read on the forward strand.
CTCCACTACCAACGCTCGCTTTTCTCTGCCCTAAAATCTTTGGTACGCGTGAGTATGAAAACCTTGAAAGAAAACCTTCATTTATTGACGGAGAGCTACCAAGAGAAAGGACATCAGGTGTTGTCTTTACAGTCGAAAATGCTAAGTTATTTCCAGCGCATCTATATTCACAAATTTGAAGCAGCTAAAATTCGTATCCACGGTAATTTTCATTTGGAGCAAATTATGATGGTGGGCGATGATGTTCAAATTGACGATTTTGATGGCACTTTTGAGCGTCCATTTAGTGAGCGCAAATTGAGAAAATCGCCCTTGATAGATGTAGCGGCATTGCTTCGATCCATGCACTACGCTATTTTGAGCGTACAAGAGCAAAATCGAGGCATAGAAGGCATTCAGGACATCTTAAAATATTGGTACGAAAATGTGAGCAGTACGTTCTTAAAAGCTTACCGCGCAGAAATTGCAAAAGCCGCGCCCGCTGAATTCATTCCAGATGATCCAGCCGACTTTCGCATCTTAATAGAAGTATTTTTACTAGAACGCACTTTGAAAGAACTGCTCTACGAATTCAATTATCGCCCTGATATGGTGCACATTCCGATGGAGGGAATTTTGTATTTGCTAGGGGAGTAATTGCCGCTACAATGCTTCAACTAAATTTTCAATTCATGGGTAAGTCTTCCTTTAATTTTACAAGCAGCGCATCTTTGTTGCATTGGATTTTGATGTTCTTTGCTTGGCATCTGCCTGCTCGGTTGACTTGCGCTGGTTTACTTGCTATTTGTTTCGTATTTTCTTTTTTTTCTACTGCTGCTCAAGTTTCTAATGTTCGTGCCAAACTCAATAATACGCAAAACCAGTTTAAGATTACTTACGATTTAAAGAAAAGCACAACTGATTTTTGGGATGTGAGGCTCATTGCCTTCATAGATGAAATTCGTGTTGATCCAAGTCGGACAGCACTTTCAGGAGCACAAGGCATAGCAGTGAAAGGCGGAAAGAGTAAGCACGTATTTTGGGATGCCTACGTGGATGTGGAACAAATAGATGGTTGGGTGCGCTTTGAGGTTCAAGCAAATGTAACTCCTTTTGAGTTGCCGAAACCTCTTCCAACAGATTTAATAGTTGGAAATGGCATGGCGGCTTTGGGCTTGGGGCTTTTGGCATCAGGTCTGCCCAATTTATTGAAGCAAGAAAAAATCAACCTCAATACTACTCCTCAAGACGATCCGATTGTCTATTACCAGACCTTTTGCGATGCAGATTCTCCTCATTTTGACGCTACGCAGGTCATTCCTACTCAAGTAGATCAGCCTTCTGCTTGTGATGGCTATTTCGAGGAGGCAGCACAAGTGTATCAAGCCGCTGCTTTGCGTGCTTGGGCAGGAGGCGGATTTATGATCTTAGGTGGTATCATTCTATTGAGCAAACCTTTTTACAATAAGATTCAAATTCCTAGCTATCTGATAGACAATGGATTGAGTTTATCTCCTGTTTTACAATTTTCTACGAATGAGCCATTCGCATTAGGTCATATGACTACGCGTTTACGTCTTTCCTATTCCTTTTAGAACAACAGTCGGTGCAATTCCCTGTGTAAATGAATCTTGATAACGGGCATCAGCCTCACGCCTCACGCCTGAGGCGGACACGGTGAGGCAGACAGGTTTCCAAAATGCCTGTTATCTCTCTAAGCTTTCAGATGACAGGTAATACATAAATTATCACATTATTAACTCAGCCTCACGATCTATTCCGATACCAAATATCCACTTGCTGAAATGGAATTTCTACTTCATTGGCTCGAAATTTCGCATCAATAGTAAATCGTAGATCACTCTTGAGGTCTTCGATGCGTCGAAAAGCTTGTGACCAAATATGCAATTCAAAATCGAGCGAGGATGCGCCGAAATCAACAAAGCGCACAAAAGGATCAGGATATTTCATTACGTAGTTGTTTTCCTGCGCCGTTTCCAAGAGCAATCTTTTCACCAATTGTGTATCCGAGCCATAAGCCACGCCCACTTTCACAACGAATCGAGCTTTGTTGTCAAAATGACTCCAATTGGTAACCTTATCATTGACCAACATCGAATTGGGGACGAGAATGGATATATTTTCTAAGGTTTCTATTCGAGAGACCCGCAAACCAATTTTACGAACCGTTCCGATCATTCCGTCTTCCACCTGTACAATATCACCCACTTCCACGGTGCGCTCCAGCAGCAAAATGATGCCCGACGCCCAATCATTGAACGTCTGTTGCAACCCTAACCCAACACCGACCAAAAGTGCTGCTACTGCACCCCACACGACCGTCAATTGCAAGCCCAAGCTATTCAAGGCTAAAATACAAGCAAGGAAGAAAATAAAATATCTAATTAGTTGATTTACAGCATATTGTCCGCCAATATTCACCCCTTTTGATTGGTAATAATTAAAAAGAGCTAGGCGCGTAATCATCCAAGAAAGGAAACGAGCGGCGAAGAAGATGACAAAAATCATCGCAATCTTAGAGAAAGTGATGTCAACTTTGCTATCTTCCTTGCCAAGTGTGAAATCGGGGAAAAGTTCGTCTAAATAGAAAAGCCGAATAAGGAAATAAAAGGTGAAAGCGTAAACAATAGATTGAATGAGGACGCCTGCGGTACGCTCTTCCTTCCGTCTTGGTTTTTTCTTAACGGCCGCTCTATTGGCAGGATCAAACCAATTAGTGTTGCGTTGATTTTTATAGTTTTGGATAATAATATTGGAGATCAACCAATCTGCTAGGCGAGCAAATTGGATAGCAGCAAAGGCTTGCAAAATAGTATTGACGTAAAGGGCATATTTCCCCTCTTCCACTGTTCCCGAAGGATACAACTGAATATTCAATCCTAATGCACCAATAATACCCGTTAGTCCTAAAATTCCAAAAACGATCAAGAGTAGTCTTCCCGCTTTTTTCTTTTTCTGCTCGTCCACCACAGTAGTCTCCGATTCATAGAAGCGAGGCAACCACCGTTTGATGGCTATTTGAAACAGAGCAATCCAAACCAGTAAAATCAGCAATGCAGTGGCTACATCACCTGTGGTCAGTAAGTAATTGCCTTGTTCATAAATCCTTTGTGAAAGAAAGTCAGTGAGTCTTGTCATTCATTTTAGAAGCTTGCTATTTTGCAAAGATAAAAATTAGTAAGATTCATCAGCAAGCGGACTATTTTCCTGTAAAGCTACCAAGCTCCTCTAGGACGAAACTCATATACATTGGTGTGTTCCACAGCTTCATCCGCTATATCTTCCATGACAAACTCAAGTTGTTCTTGATCGAAAATATCGAAAAAAGTATCCCATGCTAAGTCTTCTTCATCGGGATAGCGTTCCTCAGGAAAACGGAATTTAAGACGATCTATGATGGTCTCGTCTTTGAACCGCCTTAACTGCACAGGACGCATTTTAGTGCTACTCGCCCAAGTCTGAATATCTTTGTGATTAACCGTGCTAATTCTTCTATTATCTTGAATCATAATCTAAATTTTATTCGCTAATAGAAGGAAAAGTTATACTTCTGTGTTCGCTAACTGAACATGAAACGCTTAATTTTATTACTATTAACGGTAGAATCAACTCAGTCAAGCTAGTATGAAAAAATTTATCAACGACTTCAAAGAATTTGCAGTAAAAGGGAATCTGGTAGATTTAGCCATTGGTATCATTATCGGCACTGCTTTCAATCAGATTGTATCTTCCTTGGTGAAGGACGTGATTATGCCGCCTTTCGGATTGATCTTTGGCGAGAAAGGATTTGAGCAATACGCTTGGACGCTAAAAGAAGCTACAACTGGAAGTAATGACGAAACGATTACAGAGGCCGTGGTCATTAGATATGGTGTTTTTTTGCAGCATTGCTTGGACTTCTTAATCGTAGCCTTTACCATCTTTATTGTCATCCGCTTATTTAATAAATTGCGCAATCAAGCCGAAGACGAAAGCCAAGAAAATGTACCAACCCCCAAGGATATTAAGCTGTTAGCAGAAATACGCGATTTGATGAAAGTTCAGAATGAATATTTTAAAAAATAACAAATTTATTGCCGTGTAAACTAAGTACACTGTAAATTAAGTTTCTTTGTATTTTGTATAGGGGAGTTTGAGGGAGAAAAAAGGGTTTTAGAAAAACCCTTTTTTCTCCCTCAAACCTTTTTCGCCGCCGTCTTCGACGGCGGCAGACGGGTTTTTTGAAGCTCGAAATTCTAAGGAATTTCTCGCTTCTCAAAATTAACACAAACATAGTTTACCGTGTACTTAGTACCGTGTAAATTAAGTTTCTTTGTATTTTAAATAGGGGAGTTTGAGGGGGGAAAAAGGGTTTTAGAAAAACCCTTTTCTCTCCCTCACCCCTTGTTCGCCGCCGTCTTCGACGG
>JBCCRX010000326.1:0-7662 GCA_039201015.1 Bacteroidota bacterium
AAAGGGGGAAAATAAATCTTTTGTGTCCTTTGATTTCTTTGTGGTTAAAAAAGCATCTAAGTTTTTATAAGTCAATTAGTTATAATAGGTCGACCTTAAAAACTTTGTTTTTTTTGCAAACTTTTATAAGTATGTAGTACAAAGAAATAGAATTGATGCGTCGTGATCATCTTTGCTAAAAGGTTAAACATTTAATAATCAGTTATTTGTAAACGTGTAAATTTGTCAAATTTTGAAAATTTGACAAATTACTCTAGACTACTGGACATTTTGATTATTACTAGATTTTAAGGTGACTAGAAATGTCATTTTTTATCCCAAAATTAAAAATAAGCTTGAGCTTCGAGCATAAAAATGACATTTCTGTTCTTTCAATTTGAAAATGTCCAGTAGTGTAAATTACTCCTAATTTCCCTTCATAACACATTCATCATCACCAACGCATCAAATCTAATGTAAATGCCTAATCTGTCAGCATCAGGATGCTAGTATTTAGTGCTTCGAGCATAAACAATATAAACGTATAAACAGCATAAACAATCCCAAAATCATCCCTCCTTCGGCAAACGAATCGTAAAAGTCGTTCCCTCACCTTCTTTTGAAGATTTCACAAAAATTTTGCCCGAATGATATTCTTCGATGATGCGTTTGGCAAGGGAAAGCCCCAATCCCCAACCTCGTTTTTTGGTGGAGAAACCGGGCTGAAAAACGGTTTTGAATTTGGAAGCAGGAATGCCTTTTCCCGTATCGCTGATGTCCACATTCACGTATCTTTGATCTTCGTAAACTTGAGCAGAAATGGTGCCTTTTCCACCCATGGCATCTAGCGCGTTTCGCATCAGGTTTTCGACCACCCAAGCAAAAAGATGTGAATTGATTTGCACCAGTTGGGGTTCGATCTCACGAAAGTTGGGAAAGTGAAATTGGACTTTGCGCGGCGCACGTCTTTGCATGTAAGCACGCATGGCTTCTAGTTCTTCGTAGATGTTGACGGCTTTCAATTCTGGCGCAGAACCAATTTTGGAAAAACGATCAGCAATCAATTCCAAACGCCCCACATCTTTGCGCAATTCGCCCATTACTTCTTGCAGATCGTCATCCGTTTCATGCGTCATTTTCACATGGTCTATCCAACCCAACATGGCACTAATCGGTGTGCCCAATTGATGCGCCGTTTCTTTTGCCATACCCGCCCAAACTCGATTTTGTTCACCTCGCCTCGCGGTACTGAAACTAAAGTAGCCGAAAGCAATAAAGGCTGCAATCAAAAGTAATTGAACAATGGGAAAATATTGGAGCAGTGTGAGGGTTTTAGATTTTTTGATGTAAAGCCGCAAAGGAAAGCCACTGACTTCTATGTATTTAGCATCAGAGGCTTGTAGTTTTTTGAGTTGTTTTTTTAGGAAAACAGGATCAAAGTCTTTCTCTTCTCCAAAATTGGCGGCATAGTAAATGGAATCTATTTCATAATCATGAAGTATGACTGGAATGGATTGTGCAACTTCAAACACTTTTAGATTAAGCGTAAAATCATCGCCATTGAAAAGCGCGTCTTCCAGTGCCAGACTCAAATCTTCTTTTGGAAAATCGGGAGATTCCGTCAAACGCTCGTTGATGATCGAAAGCAAAGTATATATGGAAGTATCCATTTGAGAACCTTGCAATTCTCTTTGCGCCATGCGATATAAATCTGCGATGCGCTCTTCATTTTCCGCCAGCTTATTGGTCAGATAAATCGTGAAGGCAGCAGAAATCATAATAATGACAATTCCTGCTATCACCAGCCACCATTTCCAACGTGTTTTTTGCGCGTAAAAGTCCATGAATTGACGATCTGATTTTGCTATTCATCGGAAAAGTATAAAAACTACGACAAGTTTGCAAATAGGTAGTATTGATTGAAAGATAAATACGAATAGCGGTATCTCCTTATTGTAGGTGGGAGGTCATTTCGTATATAATCACATGATGCAAAGCAATACAATGCCTAATAATAAAAAGTAGCTTGCCCAGGGACAAGCTACCAATCATCAAATTACTATTACGAAATGCCTGATATTTCGATTCTTAGCTTTAATGGGTGATTGTGGTTTTCTACACTTCTATACTTTGTTGTGTATGATATGCTTTCTAATTTAAAATGAGCTATTTTACTCTAGTCGTGGGATTTAGTATTCTATTATGTGAGAAAGAAATCAAAAAGGTTGCCTGAGCAAGTAAAAAATCGTCACTTTTTGAGAAAAATGGTGAGACTATCAGCATTTTCTGGTTCTATCATCGTTTATTTATTACAGATCACATTGACTTGTGATTGGAAAAGTATCATCGAACTTCCTTTTTTTAGCTAAAATTCAATTGATAACATTAGATGAAGCAATCCTTCTTTTTAGTAAGCATTTTATTCTTTTCACCAAGATTTCTTTTGGCGCAAGAAGCCGTTTCACAACTCAATCTGCTAGGACAGTGGGCAGATTCCACTCTAGTAGGTTCAACCTTCTACGACAATACCTACAATGAAGTTTGGGGCATTGCTAGAAATGGACACGAATACGCAATACTTGGCTCAACGTCAGGCACACATTTCATAGATGTGACGCAAGCCGAAGCCCCAAAAGAAGCCTTCTTCATTCGAGGTGCAGAATCGGGCGGTCGAATCATTCATCGCGATTATCACGACTATGGCGATTTTCTTTTTGCGGTGGCGGATGAAGGCAATAGTACTTTGCAAATCATTGATATTTCTAAGCTGCCAGAAGAAATAAAGGTCGTTTACAATTCCGCCAATTTGTTTCGGCGCGTACATAACATCTTTATAGACGACACCCAAGGACGATTATATACTTTTGCGACCACGGGCGGCAGTTCTTCTTTTTCGCCCCTTCGCATTTACGATATTTCTCGCGCGCCTATTGTTCGCTTACTGGCAGAACACGATACTTTCGGTGGCATTCGAATTGGGCATGTGCACGACGGCTACGTGAGCAACCATCGAGCTTTTTTGAATTGCGGCAATGACGGCTTTTTCGTAGTCGATTTTAGTGATGCTCGCAATCCAACTGTGCAAGATTACATTAGTCCGAATGCTTATCCTGAATCGGGCTATAATCATTCGGGTTGGTTAGGCAGTAATTGTGAATACTATTATATGGCGGATGAAAATTGGGGAAGATCAATGAAAGTCGTTGATGTGCGCAGTGAAGGAGAAGCGGAAGTGATTGAATTATTTGATGCGGCCTCTAGTTCGAGCCTCAGTATTCCGCACAATCAGATTGTGGCTTGCAGTTATTTGTATGCCTCCTATTACTACGACGGATTGCAGATTTACGACCTGAGCAATCCTGAACAACCCGAGCGCGTCGCTTATTATTCGACGAGCCAAAAAGCGCATCGGCGCAGTTACGAAGGTGCTTGGGGAGTTTATCCATTTTTGCCTTCTGGCAATATCCTGGTCTCCGATATGCAAGAAGGTTTATTTGTGCTAGAAGGAATGGGCGATGACTGCGAGGCGAGTGCAAAAGATGATTATTGTATTTCGGAAACCACTTCTATCCATACATGGACTGCGCAAAGCGAAGTCATTCTTTATCCTCAGCCAGCTAGCGATCACATTTATATCCGCTTACCTGAAAAAGCACAAATGGAAGAAGCTCATCTGTACAATCTACAAGGGCAGTTGGTACAATCTTGGACTTTAGAAAATAGCATTCGGCAATCTGCTACTCTACAACTGCCGTTAAGTCCAAATCTAGGAAATGGTATCTACTATTTGTCGCTGCTCAATCAAGAAATGAAGAAAATTATTGTGATGCGATGAACACAGTGTTTTAAAAATTTCTTCGCCTTTTGAAAAGGGAGTTTTTTGAAGCCGAGTAATATATTTTAACTTAAAGTAAATTGATTTGTTCTAATGAAATAATCGCTCGTCGAATGCTGTTCTGTCTGCTTTTAATCGAAAGCTCACTAAAGCTAGTCGAGAAAAGTGGAAAGAAATAAGAGTTGGGTGCATTTTGAACTTTATTCTCTTTGTGGGTAAAAAACGGATAGTCTTTTATAGACTTTTGAAGTTTTAAAAACTTCAAAAGTCTGATCTTGGGTAGACAATATCAAACTACATCAGACCACTACAAAAACGAATCATGAAAGGAAAAATCTATAAAACAGCAAAGGAGCAAATAAAAAAACAATTTATGGGATCAAGTAAATCAGATCGTTCGAAGCATGCCGATACCGTCATTCGCAATCACGTCGTTTTTTCTATGGGCGCGAGTTTTATTCCCGTTTTTGCATTGGATTTTTTAGCGGTCGGTGCGACGCAGTTGGACATGATTCGGCAGTTGTGCAAAGTCTATGAAATTGATTTTCAAGAAACGCAAGGCAAAGCCATTGTAAGTGCTTTGACGGGTCCGATGCTGGCGAGAGCGGGCGCAAAAGGCTTAATCAAAATGGTACCGATTTTGGGACAAGTGGCTTCCATTCCTTTGTCTGTTTCGGCGGGTGCTTCCACTTACGCGCTAGGAGAGGTGTTCAAGCGTCATTTTGAGAATGGTGGCACAATTCTTGACTTCGATGTAGAACGGTTGAAGAAAGTCTATCAAGAAAAATTTGAGAAAGGCAAAGAAGTCGCAAAGGATTTGAAAAAGGAGCAAAAAGAAGGCGGTTTCAAAGCAAAAGCGACAGAACAGTCGGAAGCAGCTCAAGAAGAAACGGCTACGACTTCCTCCAACATAACGGAACGCTTAAAGGAGTTGGCGAATTTAAAAGAATCTGGTATTTTGACCGAAGAAGAGTTCCAGAAGATGAAGCAAAAACTGATTGATAGTTTGTAGCAGACAAGAGTAGGAGAAAGAAGCGAAAACTTAGAGACATGAACGACGAATTGAAATACTTCCCTTGATTTTACAAAGAAAGTTTGGCATATTGTAGGCGGTAAATTCGTTTGCTTAGTCGAACCAAATTCTGTAATAGATTCCTCTATGTAAATTTCTAGCGTCCAAAGAAGACCTTGAATGATGAATTTTATGCAATAAAATTTAGTCGTGTACGAAGTTTTTAATAAAAAAAATGGGTCTTTGACAATTTTTGCAAAATGTGAACACTAGACTTTTGAAGTTTGGGCCAGAAAGTGCTGTTTTCAACGCTTTCGGTTCTAAAACCTGCCTTGTTCGGCAGACAGGCTTCAAAAGTCTTACCTAGAGAATTTGAGAAATTGCAAAAATTGTCAAAGAACCAAAAAAATTAAAGCTGAATCAAGCTCCTGAAATCTCTCAACAAGTATGCCTAATAAATTTGTGTTTCCGTCCGAAGAAAAAAACTTGAGCATACTTGTTGAACGATTTTTAAGCGCTATTCAGCATTACTTTGAGCTAAATGTTAAAAATTTCAAGACTTCGTACACGCCTAAATAAAATTCATCATTTGCACAAAAACATGATTCATTTTAAAAACAGCTAGATTCTTACAGAAGGAGAGATTCAGGGACGACAAGTATTGGAAAATATCATAGACTTAGTCTGAGTTCAATAATAAATTTACATTCTTTAGTGTTCGACTTTGACTGAAAATAGATATTCTGTAGGCTATATCTCTTTTCAATCAAAGCCAAACAATGTAAATTTGATTATTTCACGTTCCTCAGTATCTATCATTGCTTCTTTCTAAGCTCACGACCTATGACATTCATCTTCGATTTTGATGGTACTATCGCTAATACCCTTGATCTAATTTTGGACATTTACAACGAACGCATTACCAGAGAATTTGGCTGTAAATTCTTCGACAAGTCGCGCTTAGAAGAATTCAGACAAAAACGTCCTGCCAGTTTTTTGAGAACCTTTGGCGTCACACCGCTTAAATTACCTTTCATCATTTATCGCGTCAAAACACTCCTAAAACAACGTATGCAGGAGGTACAGCCACACGAAGGCATGCGATCTTTGTTGGAGCAATTAGAGGCGCAAACTATAGAAATGGGCATCGTCACTTCCAACAGCGAAAGCAATGTGAATCTATTTCTGGAACAACATGGCATGCAGCAGTACTTTCGCTTCATCCGCTCTAGCAGAAGCCTCACTTCCAAAAAGCGATCCCTCAATAAAGTGATCGCTAAATATCAACTGGATCGAGCAAAAATCCTTTATATTGGCGATGAAATAAGAGACATTCGTTCCAGTCGAGCCGCAAAGATTCGATGCGCAGCCGTGACCTGGGGACACCAAAATGGCAAACTGCTCGCTACCCAACATCCTGATGTTTTAATCAAACACCCTTCAGAATTGCTATCGTGGATTCAGATACAAAAGAATGGTGCGGAAGTGGGATGAATCTGGAAATAATAGACTGATATTCAAGCAAATAATGACGCAAGAGCAACTAAAAATACATTTAGACCGCCAAGTAGATCAATACAATCGTCCGAGTTTTATAGAGAATGATCCAATCTCTATTCCACACCAATTCAGTCGCTTACAAGATATAGAAATCATGGGATTTTGGACAGCCATGCTTGCCTGGGGACAGCGAAAAACCATCATCAATAAAGCCAATGAACTCATCGCCCGCATGGACGGTGCGCCTTATGATTTCATTTTAAATCATCAAGAGCAAGATCGAAAAAAACTGCTCGACTTTAAGCATCGCACTTTTCTTTCTACGGATACGCTCTATTTTCTAGAGTTTCTACAAACTTTTTATCAAGAAAATGACTCTTTGGAAAAAGCTTTTTTGCCAGAAAATGCAGAAAGTACGCCTTCTGTCGAAAAGTCCCTCACGCTTTTTCATCGCCGTTTTTTCGCCTTAGAACACGCTCCGAAAAGAACCCGCAAACACGTCGCTACTCCTGAACGCAAATCTACTTGCAAACGGCTCAATATGTTTTTGCGGTGGATGGTACGAAAGGATAATCGCGGTGTAGATTTTGGTTTGTGGCATTGCATTCAGCCCAGCCAATTACTCATGCCATTGGATGTGCACGTAGATCGTGTTGCAAGAAAACTCAACTTATTGAAGCGCAAGCAGACCAATTGGTTGGCAGTTTTGGAGCTCAGTGAAGCCTTACGAAAATTCGATCCAGATGATCCGGTGAAATACGATTTTGCTTTGTTTGGAGCGGGCGTTTTGAAGGAGGTTTGAGCTAGTGGGCTTTTTTACCGCAGAGGCTTTTTCGCGGAGCTACGCAAAGCGCGCTCGGCGCCACTCTGCGTGGTCTTCTCTGCATAATTTTGCGGTTCACTTTATAATTTAACCTCTACAAATACAATTTAATAACGAAAAACCTCTATCCGATCACTATTCCGTGCCACCAAAATATATGATTTTCCTTGAATTTTGATGCTTTCCAAATCACGTACTTCTCCATCTACACCAAAGCCCGATTGCTTAGGCGTTTGCACTTCAAAATTGCCTGTTCCGTCGCCTTTCAAAAATAAGCCATAGCTGGCATCGTAGCGTCCAACTTCGGGTTTGGCATTGTAGAAATTACCTGCTAGCAAAACATCTTCTTTACCATCTGCATCAAAGTCTTGGATCGCAATGCCATAAATGGGCGAAAACTGGGCTTCGCGCGGCAATTTCTTAGTTTGATACGTACCGTCTGCTTGACTAAGTAGAATCATACTCGCCAGGTTTTGCACTTCTAGTTCCAGTGCACTTTCCAACTGTTCTGGA
>JBCCRX010000327.1:0-7630 GCA_039201015.1 Bacteroidota bacterium
TAAGGGTGAAAAGCATCAAAAATTAGAGATTTTTGATGCTTTTCACCCTTAAGAACCCCTTAGAGCAACCAAAAAATCCACCTTAAAAGATTTTTTGGTTGCGACTCCATGTATGTCGATTTTATTTTTTAATTGATACTAAGTAGATAGAACTTCGGGGAGCTTTGAACTGAATGTTGATTTGATCTTGAAAAGGGTTGGGAGCAATCTGGCGTCATTTCTGACCATTCTTCTTGGCAAGGTTCTGGAATACTTAATTGTACTTTAGTGGACTTTTTCTTCTTCATCGCGAGACAATTTTTTACATAACGAATAAAAATATCAATTCGCGGCTTCACTCGTACACCCAAACGTCAAAATCCTCAATTTTCCCAATAGAACTAAATTTTTAGTTAAAATTCTCTCCAAAACTTGCATCAACTAAAAATTTCGTTTACCTTTGAACTAAATTTTTAGTTTATGAAGAAATTAGCGAAACGTGAAGAGGACATCATGCAAGTGCTTTGGCGATTGGAAGCCGCTTTTGTCAAAGAAATCATTGAGGAATTGCCAGCGGACGAAAAAGGGAAAAAACCGCACTACAATACTGTTTCCACACTCATTCGGATATTGGAAGAAAAGGGATTTGTCGCTCACAAAGCAGTTGGTAGCTCGCATCAATACTATCCAATTATTGATCGGGAAGACTACTTGAGCAAAGTACTACAAGGCTATTACGGCAATTCGCTGAAAGGACTGGTAGCGCACTTCGCAAAAGAAGAAAAAATTTCGCCCGAAGAACTAGAAGAAATACTGGACATGATTAAAAATAAAAAGTCCTAAGCCTCTCAAAATTCTCAACCTCTCAAAATTCTCAACCTCTCAAATTCTCAATTCTCTCAAAATTCTCAATTCTCTCAAATTCTCAATTCTCTCAACCTCTCTCAACCTCTCTCAAAACATCTCTACTATGATACCATACATCTTACACGTCGCAACGCTGTTGGCTTGCTTCTATATACTCTACAAATTGCTGCTTGAAAAAGAGACTTTTTTTGGGCTGCATCGCTATATTTTAGTGGCTGCTATTGTGCTGTCCTTCAGTTTACCGCTTTACCAAGTGCCACCCTCTTGGTCGCTTTGGCAGACAGAAGCTACACTAGAAGAAACTGATTATCAAGCGGAAATGACTTTTTCGGAGGAAAGTACTTCTACTTTTGAAAAAAATGCTGCTGAAAAAGTGGAAAAAGAAATTAGTATGCCGCCTAGTGAAATAGCAGTCACAGAAAGTAGTACTACTAGCAAAACTAGCCTTTTCAAAAACCTATCCATTTGGCAAATTCTATGGACAATTTATTGGATAGGCGTCGCCATTTTTAGCATTCATTTTTTCCTACAACTTGCTACGCTCGTCTATAAAATCATTCGCTTGCCAAGTATGAAAGACGGTCGCTACCGAATCGTAGAACTGGAGAGAGACGAGCCGCCTTATTCCTTCCTAAACTGCATTTTCATCCATCCAGAAAAATACGATTGGGAAACTTACAATCAGATCATTGCACATGAAAAAGTACACATCCAACAACTGCACAGCTTTGATATGATTTTGGCAGAGCTATTGGTCGTTTTTCAGTGGTTCAATCCAGCCGCTTGGCAATACCGCAAAATGATCGAAAATAATCTAGAGTTCCTCACCGACCAAAGTATGCTTTTGCAAGGCGTTGCTCGAAAAACCTATCAATTAAATTTACTAAAAGTGTCAGTGCCGCAACATCCGATTGGGCTGGCCATGAATTACAATCAGTCAACATTAAAAAAACGCATTAAAATGATGAATGCAAAGAAATCATCCGTTCGCTCTAGTTGGAAGTATTTAGCGATACTTCCAATTCTGGGGCTCTCCATTATTTTCCTAAATAATACCAAAGCACAGAGCATTGAAGTAGCCGTTACAGAAACTGTACCGATAGAGCAAGACATTAGCGCGCTCACTGAAATTGTACCTGTAACGGCAATAGAAGCCATTGTAGCGGAACAAGTTTCAACGATGATAGAACCCGCTCTGGAAGCTGAACCGATCATTGAGGAAGTAGCTATTCTTGAAGAAAAAATAAATGAAATAGATGACTTTAACGAATATCACCTCAATATCTCTAGCACAGCAGAAGAAGCACTATACGATTTGAAAGGCTTCTGGCAAGCGCAAATAGAAGACAATTCAATCTGCGTTCGATTTGATAATTCCGATCTCAAAAGAAGGAATATCTGGATGACGACCGAGTGTTTTGAATTGAGGGAATTTGATACGCCACCCAATGGCAAAGGCACATTTACGATTAGTAGAGCCGCTGGAAAAATAGTGATGACGGGCGAAATGGAAGACGATTACGGACAAGGTCGCTATACTTTTGAATCCAGTGGAGATTTTAAAAATTATCTAAGTAAAAAGGGCATCAAAGAACTGGATGACAAATACATGTTCCATTTATTCACAGCAGATATTTCGCCTGCCTATTTTGATTTTCTGAAAAAAGAAGGTATCACCGATATTTCAAAGAAAGAACTTCGCGATCTTGCCATCCATGGTTTGGATATGGAATACATGCAGGAGAACTTAGCGGTTTTCAAGGAAAAAGGCTTCGATGATGTGAGCCTTCGGGAGTTGGTGGAGCTAAAAATTCATAATGTCAACAAAGAATACATTGAGGAAATGGCGAGCATTGGTTTTGATGACCTAAGCCTAGCGGATTTGAAAAGTGGAAGCATTCACAACGTGGATGTAGATTACGTCAAAGAAATTCGTGGCATGGGCTACGATCATTTGACATTCAAAGATTTCGTCGCTTTTTCGATTCATAATGTAGATGAAGATTTGGTGGCATCACTAGCGGAAGTAGGCTTCAAAAATCTGCCTGCCGATAAGCTCAAATCAGCGAGCATCCACAACGTCAGTCCGCGCTACATCAACGAACTGAAAAAAGCGGGCTATGATCTAAAAGACATTGACGATCTCATTAGATTCAAAATCCATAATGTAGATGCGGATTTCATCGGACGTATGAACGAATTGGGCTACAACAACCTAAGTGCGCAAGACATCACCAATGCTGCGATCCATAACGTCAGAATAAAAGATGTGGAAGCCCTACGAAAAATGGGCTACGATGATTTGACGATCAGAGAAGTCATCAATTTAAGCATCCACAATGTAGATGCAGATTATGTCGAAGATTTGCGTGCTTTGGGTTATACAGACTTATCTATTCAGAAAGTCACCAATGCCAAAATCCATAATGTGCGACCGAGCTTCATCAAAGAACTCAACGAATTGGGCTTTCAAGCCATTCCATTCAATGAAGTCGTCAATTTGAAAATCCACAATGTGACGCCGGAATTTATCGAACGCGCACGCGCCAAAGGAATGACCGATTTGAGCTTGAAGGAATATAAGAAATTGAAGATACATGGGATTTTACGCTGATGTTTCTTAGCTCATATGAAATGCCAAAGAATAATCATTAAGATTGTTCTTTAGCATTTGTTTTATCCAGAGTCGTACCAAAAGTTGTTGCGATTTCTTGAATTATAGCTTATGATTCATTAAAGTCAGTATCTTCAAAAAAATTGTCAAAGCCTTTTCTTCTCAATCCAACTTTCAATTCATCATCTCTTGTCCATATTTTATATCCAAGCTCTAGTGATAGTGCTACAAATATTGTATCTTTTTCGTCCACATCTTTACACAATCTGAAAGCATGAATAAGGTTAGCCGTAGAGATTTTTTGTTCGCTAATAAATTGGATAGCGTTTAATATTTCATTCAAAAATTCATATATCTCTTCCTCACTAGCTTTAGACTTCTCTAGAATACGCTCTTTGTGTTTGAAAATTTCAGTGAAAAGAAAATTGGGACTGAAAAACTCATATTTAGAGGTCAATAAAACTTGACGAGTTTTAGAATTCTTAGCACGAATAGCAGCATAAAAAATATTAGAATCAATTATTAGCTTAGCCATCAATCGTCTTTTAAAAGTCTATCCTTGTTTTCCTGCCACCAATCATTTTGAATATCTTGCCCTAATTCCTCCACATCTTTAGTGAAATCTATTTTACTTGCTAAATATTCTACTCTGATTAGTTTAATCAAACGATTTAGATAATGACGATCAATAGCTGTTTTATCTATGCTCAATAAATAGCGATCTTGCTGTACTTCTAGCTGAATAGCATTCATAAATAAACTCTTTACCAAAGAACGTTTTTGATGACTGCTAAGTTGCATATTTGATAATTAGGACTACTTTTTCCTAGCCACCATCACAGGACGAAATCCAACAAAAGGACTAGGTCTTTCCCAACCTGCATATTCATCTTCCGCATCTATGCGAATGTAATAAGCCGTACTATTCCAACTGCCACCTTTGGTGCTGCCCTTCGCTTGCAGCATTTCCGCCACATTGCCGCTCATATGATATAAACCATAGTCATTAGGAATGTAAGAATGAACGGGAGCAGGGCCAAGGCTTCTATCATTCAAATCGCCTGCCATGCCTGGATAAAGTGCCACCAATTCATAAGTACTGGTGCTGTCATTGTATTTGAGTTGTCCTTCATCAATTTGTTTAAAATTGGCTAAATACTGTCCCCTGCCATTTCTAACCTCATAACTGCCCCAAGGATAAATTCCCCATTGATGTTCACCTTTAGCGGCATACATCCATTCTTCTTTGGTTGGCAAACGAAACTGTATTTTCCACTCGCCGTTTGCATGGGCTCTGTTGTAAATTTCAGTCAACCACGCACAATAAGCGACTGCGCCTTCATAAGAAATATTGACGACGGGATAGTTGTCAAAAGCTGGATGACGATAATAAGTGGCTGCCAGTGGTTCATTGTAGTGATTTTCGATGATCCAATTTTCGTGATGAATCCTAGCGGCTTGTAGCAATTCTTTTTCGCCTCTCCTTTCCAGTGCCAATAAAAAATCTCTGTACTGTTTGTTGGTAATTTCTGTTTTGGAGAGATGAAAACCTGGAATGGAAACTTGATCGGTTTCCTTTTGTGCTGCTCCTTTTTGTGCATAGGGCGGCTTTAATAGAAGCGTTCCGCTTGGGATGTGGGTATAGTTGGGAGGACTTTGAATACTAAAAAAACCATGGTTCTTAGACTTAATTTTCTTTGTTGTAGGATCAATTTCTAGTTGAGACAATTCAAATTCGTGGAGTGCTTTCTTCCATTCTGTATCTTCCACAGCTTTAAAATTTTCCAGTGCCATTTGTGCACTAGAACGGACTTTTTGTTCCCAATTTTCACTGCCTGATTCCACAGCTTTCAAGACATTACTTGCACCTTCACGCACTATTTTTTCTACAATACTTTGTGCCATCACTTTTTTCCACAATTCAATGACGTCTCCTCTTTCTTTCCAATCATTTTCAAAAAAACAGCCACCATATTCAAAACAAGCTGTGGTATTGACAATCTTATTTTTGGACAAAAAGGTGTAGAGGGTTTGCCCTGCACTCACAGGAAATCGATCCAATTTGGATTTCTTTTTGGCTAGAATACCATTGAACGGGGCTTGCTGTATAACTAATTCTTGAAAGCGATTTTTTTGATTGCTATTATCCATAAGACGAATGACGATCAATCCGTTTGGTTCAAGATTGTAGAAATATGGAAATCTCTCGGAGGTTTCAAAACTGCCTTTAGCCCAGATTTCTATCGTTTTATTTCCTTCTTTCCAGGTCGCAAACGAACGCTTTTCATCCGCTGCATTTGCTTTCAAAATCCTGATACTTTTCTTCTCCAATTTTGCTACAATGCTTCTATTAGTTCGCTCTTGTTGACCAAAAGATACATGGAATTCTTCTATTGGTAAAGTGGTCAAATCTGGCAAGATGCCTGTTTCTTTTTGCGCCGTGCTAAGATTTTCTTGACTTGCCTTAATTGGATATTGGACATCTGTTTCAACAGTCAGTGGAAAAACAGGCTGCTCCAAGACCACTTCTATTTGAGGAACCGCTTCTTTCAATAGTTCTTTCGTGCGAGGATGAAGCGCTGCCAAAAGTGGCAAAACACAAGTAAAAAGCCCAATCCATCGCCACTGCAAATAGGTACTGAATCGCCAATCGTTTAGATCGAATTTCAAGATCGCGAGCACGCGTTTTTTCGTCTCGGAAGTAGCCGCCATAGGCAAACTAGCATCCCAGCGTTTGCTCGTTTTGTGGAGCATATTTCTTGCGACTTGTATTAGACTTTCTGCATAATTGGTATTGGCAATTCCTTGCTTCAAAACGTATTCATCGCAAGCCTTTTCGCGTTCTTGCTGCTGCCACTTTTGCAACAAATAAACGAGTGGATGAAACCAGTAAAAACCCAAAGTGAGCAAACCAATAAGGTGAAATAGATAATCTTTCCTACGGATATGCGCAAGTTCGTGCATCAAGACCATATTGAGTTGTTTACTAGACCAACTTATGGCTTCGGTAGGCAGCACAATTTTTGCTCGAAAGAATCCAAATGTCATGGGTGTTTGGAAGTCGGAGCAGATGTAAATCTGTACATTTTCCCTTTCTGCAAACTGCCGTAAATTATCTGGAACAAGGCTTTCATCTGCTACTTTTACTATTTTTCTCAAACGCAGGATAGGCAACAAAATACGCAATAAACAACACAAAAAACCAATGCCCCAAATCCACTGCAAGAGCTCTTTCCAACTGAAATTCCATTGCCAAGTGGAAGCAGTATTATCATTTGTTGCAAATTGCTCTTTGACTGGTATAAGCTCGTGCATGTCTTGTTGAGATACAGGTATTGAAATGCTTTCTTCTAGCGGAATATTCGCTAAAACGTCTTGTATGCTTTCTGGTAAAAAATCCGCTGCCGCCACCAATTCAGGTGATTCCATTGCTGGCATTTCTACAGCTATACTCGGCATAAAGTATTGAAAAACAGGCAGTAACAGGAGGGATGCCAAGCAAAGACTAGCAATCCAATGACGCAAACTGGCACTTGCTTTTCTCAATGTAAGCAAGACAGTAAGGGTAAAAAATAGGATAAGGCTACTCTTTAAAAGTAGGGCAATGATGAAAGTCATTTTCTATGTTTTTGAGTTCTATGAAACAATCAAAGAACTGTTTTTTTGATTTGAATAGAACGAATCTGTCCGCTATACTTAAAGTCTCATTGACTCACTAGGTCAGTCGTTTCTCTGCTGCTTTTTTGCCTTTTCAATTAAGTCCGATAACTCATCCAGCTCTGCCTCTGACAATTTCGATTCTGGATCATTAATGAAAGTTGCAACGGCCTGGCTGAGCGATCCACCAAAGAAAGTTTTCAAAGTATGTTTTAGGCTTTTGTGCTGCACTTGTTCTCGTGCTTTAGTTGGCTCATACACGAACTGCCGCCCTGTTTTCGAGTGTTGCACATGTCCTTTTTCCTCCAATATCCGCAACAAAGAGCGCACCGTCGCATAAGCGGGTGCATCCTCCATTTTTTCCATGACCACTTTGGCAGTTAGCTGCTGATGTTCATACAAAATATCCATAATTTGTCGCTCTCGGCGGCTTAATTGATTCTGCTTCATTTTAAAAGTGTTATTTTTTTCACACTTCAAAGGTAGATCAAAATTCAATACAAGTCAAGCAAA
>JBCCRX010000328.1:0-7630 GCA_039201015.1 Bacteroidota bacterium
ATAATAACCTGATAGTGTCCTAATAAAAATCAAATGCTCTCAACAAATTTGATGATTACTAGATTTTTACAAAATTTAATTTCAAATTTTTGCTAAATTTTCAATATATCAGAATTTAATTTTAAAACATACTCTAAGAATCTAGCTCCAAAAGTTTGTGGATAAGCCTCCCATCTCATGCGCGATCATACACCTATAGATTTAGAGCTTGTTTGGAAGTTAATAATCGGTCTCCAAACAAGCTCTATCTGTATTGATGATCGAACAAAATCCATAAATCAACAACATTTTTCTTAGGTCACTTACACTTCAAACTATCTAATCGCCCAGCCTGTCTCACCAGTAAATTATAGTCCTCAATGCTCTGCCGTAAGTCGTAATCATAGAATTGATATTTTGGTGTGTAGCGAACGGTATCCCAATAAGTCGTCTGAGGGCTCGTGGCACGTAAGTCCTCGTGAATCTTCATCCAACTAGCAAGGCGAGCGCGCAAGTCTTTCATGTTTTTATCATATCGTTTATCATCTGCTAGATTCTGTAGCTGAAAAGGATCATTTTTAACATCATACAATTCCTCCGCAGGACGTTTCTCAAAGGTCAAGGAGAAGTAATCTAGTTCCGCTTCTTTTCCCTCCATATCCATCATCAAAAACTTCGTAATCGAATTGTCTATATCGCCGTATTGCCCAACGGAGATGTGTGTTTTTGGATCACCAGCAGGATGACGATTGGGTTCAAAGTTGCGGATGTAGAGGAAATCATGCGTTCTAATAGCGCGCATCGGATAGCTCAGATCGCCCTTTCTCACATTGGCATGACGTTCTCGTTCTAAGAAAACTTGCTGCCGATTCGTCTGACTTTTTTTCCCTTTCAAAATATCCCAGAAACTACTGCCTGCTACCGTTTTAGGAATATTCAGTCCTGCTGCTTCCAGAAAACTAGGTGCGAAGTCAACAAAATTGACAAAGTCATTGATTGCTATCCCTTTTTGAATCTCACCTTGCCAATAAATCGCCAGAGGCATTCGAGTACCATAGTCGTAAAGATTGGCTTTGGCACGCGGAAAGGGCATACCATTGTCACTTGTCATCACAACGATCGTGTTCTCCAATTCACCTGCCGCCTTCAATTGTTGTAGGATATTGCCACACTCTCGATCAAAACGCTCTACTTCAAAATAGTAATCCAATAAGTCATTACGCACGCAGTCCAAGTCTGGCAAGAATTCAGGTACTTCTACTAAGTCTTTGTCCATACCACTTTTCACGCCTGCATTGGTTTCGTAAACACGATGCGGATCGGAGCTACCAAACCAATAACAAAAGGCTTGCTCTTCAGGTCGAGCATCCAAAAAATCGCGGAAACTGCTAAAATTCTTGCCTGCTGGATTGTGTGCATAGCCACCTGCTTCAAAATCGCCAGGTGCCCAGCCTTTGCGCTCTTTCCCAGTGAAATAACCCGTTTTTTCCAGTGAACTCACCCAATTCGGAAACTTTGAGGGAAAGACCGACCAGAGATTCCCTGCGCTTTCATTTTGATGTGGATAACGTCCCGTCAGGATAGAAGCACGAGAAGGGGAGCAGGAAGGCGAAGCGCAATAAGCATGATGAAACAGTGCGCCATTCTCTGCTAGAAAATCAAAAGTAGGCGTACGGACAACTCGATCGCCATAAATACCTGCATGTGGATACGACCAATCGTCTGCGATAAGAAAAACAATATTGGGGGCGTTCTTTTCTTGTCTTGGAATAAGGACTTGACTAAAACTCAGCAAGAATAGAAAAGCAAGATATTTCATGTGTAAGTTGATTTTATTGTTTTGAATATCACAAGGTAGCATAAAAGCTCAATGCAAAAAAGACATACTACACAAAAAAGGCTGCCAAAATGACTGGTATTTAATCTTGGCAACATCCTTGTTGATATACAGAATGTGAAAAACAAAAATCAGAAAAAAAAGAATCGTTTCCGCCATTTTTTTAAAAAAGCAAAATCAATGGAGCACAAAGAAAATGTAGAAGAGTTGACACAAGAGCAAGTGGGAGCAGGTCAAGAAAACGAAACATTGCAGGAAGAACAGGTAGAAAAGGCGATAGAATTGAGTGCTGAGGAGCAATTAGGAATAGAAAACGACGCACTGAAAGTTCAGATCAGTGAGCTAAAAGACAAATTTCTTCGTCTGAGAGCAGAGTTTGATAATTTTAGAAAGCGTACGATGAAGGAACGTTTGGATTTGATGAAAACGGCTTCGCGTGACACGATGTCAGTCTTATTGCCCATTCTGGATGACTTTGAGCGAGCTAGAAGCACAGAAGAAGGATTCACAGAAGGGGTAACTATAGTGTATAATAAGATGCTCAATGTGCTAGAGCAAAGAGGTTTGAAAGCAATGGAATCGACTGGGGAAGCTTTTGACCCAGAACTGCACGAAGCACTGACCGAAATTCCAGCACCAAGTGAAGAAATGAAGGGGAAAATAATGGATACGATTGAGAGAGGATATTACCTGAACGAAAAGATTATTCGACACGCTAAAGTCGTTGTTGGAAAGTAGAAAAGTAGGAAAGTTAAGTGTTTCTATTTCAGAAGAATGATGAGATTTGTAAGACTTTTGAGGTGTATTCACTTCAAAAGTCTGTTGCTGTGTAAAGGAATTGTGTGTGTAATGGCTAAAAGTCGGACGCTCAAACTATAAATTGAGGTTTTATTCTAGTTTTCATTGAATTGGAAAGATTTATCGAATCATTGCACTAAAAAACTACGATCAAAATTATAGATATGGCAAAACGGGATTATTACGAGGTACTGGGAGTCTCGAAAGGGGCAGCGGCCAATGAGATTAAGAAAGCGTATCGCAAACTGGCGATTAAATACCATCCAGACAAAAATCCTGAGGATAAAGCAGCGGAAGAAAAATTTAAGGAGGCAGCAGAAGCTTATGAAATATTGAGTGACGTGGATAAGAAGGCTCGGTATGACCGATATGGGCATGCGGGCGTTGACCCAAACGCTAGCTTTGGTGGACGTGGTGGCATGACGATGGATGATATTTTCTCTAATTTTGGAAATATCTTTGAGGAAGGGAGTGCTTTTGGAGAATTTTTTACCAGCGGTGGCGGCAGCCGATCTCGTACGCGCGCTCGTGGGCAAAGGGGCAGCAATTTACGCATCAAGGTTGCTTTGACACTGAAGGAAATTTCTGAGGGCGTTACTAAAAAAATAAAAGTCAAGAAGCAGAAAACCTGTGAGACATGTAATGGAAGTGGTGCGAAAGATAGCAATGCCGTACAGACTTGTAGTACTTGTAGAGGCTCTGGTTATGTACGTCAAGTGCGCAATACCTTCCTTGGTCAAATGCAAACAACTACCACCTGTCCGACTTGTAACGGAAGCGGACAAACCATTACTTCCAATTGTACTAAATGTAAAGGAGATGGGCGCGTGTATGGAGAGGAAACGCTGGAAATCGAAATTCCAGGAGGTGTGGAAGAAGGTATGCAACTGAGTATGCGGGGCAAAGGAAATGCAGGATTGCGGGGTGGTCCAGCGGGCGATCTTTTGATAAATATAGAGGAAAAACCACATAAGTTTCTGCAACGCGATGGCATGAATCTGATTCATGATCTTTACATGAATTTTGCGGATGCGGCTTTGGGAACTTCTGTTGAAGTACCTACTATAGATGGACGGGTTAAAATCAAAGTACCTGCGGGCACACAGTCTGGTAAAATATTCCGATTGAAAGGAAAAGGTTTACCCTCTGTTCAGAGCTATGGCAAGGGCGATGAATTGATTCACGTCAATGTTTGGACGCCCAAAAAATTGAATGAGGAAGAGCGAAAGTTGTTGGAGAAATTGCGTGAAATGCCTAATTTCAATCCTCAACCAGGACGTTCAGATAAGGGATTTTTCGAGAAAATGAAAGATTACTTTAAGGGATAAAGCGAGTTAAGTACTTGCACTCAATTTTATAAATGGTGAAGGCTAATATGCTGTCTTCACCATTTTTTATTTTAGAGCATGTTTGGAGCATTATTTTCCTGTAAACCAATATCTTATGAACTTGGCTTTGAAAATAATCGCTCGTTTATCCCGACCGTGTCTGCCTCACCGTGTCCGCCTCAGGCATGAGGCGTGAACCACAAGCTACTGATTTACAGTTCAATCCTGCTCCAAACAAGCTCTTAGTTTTAGTCAAGAAACAGCCGATAAATATGCAGCGACTTTCCTACACACAAACCATCGAATATCTTTTTCAGCAACTTCCTATGTTTCAAAGGGTTGGAGCGGCTGCTTACAAAAAGGATTTAAGTAATATCACTGCTCTCTGCGACTTACTCAGTCAGCCACATCTGAAATATCCAGTGATTCATTTAGCAGGAACAAATGGCAAAGGCTCGACGGCACATATCTTAGCAGCGATTCTACAAGCACATGGATTGAAAATAGGCTTGCACACTTCGCCTCATTATCAAGATTTTCGAGAGCGCATCAAAGTGAATGGAGACTATGCTCCTGAGCAATTTGTTATTGATTTTGTAGCAAGCTATAAAGATGATTGGCAAGCGATTCAGCCATCCTTTTTTGAACTATCCGTAGCGATGGCTTTTCAGTATTTTGCTGAGCAGCAAGTAGATATAGCCATCATAGAGACAGGCTTGGGTGGGGAATTGGATTCCACCAATATTGTACAGCCCATTTTGAGTATCATTACTAACATCAGCTACGATCATCAACAGTTTCTAGGCGATAGTCTTCCAGAAATTGCCTCGGCAAAAGCGGGAATCATCAAAGCAAAGACCCCCGTCATTATTGGAGAAAAACAAGCGGAAGTAGCAGGAGTATTTGAGCGAAAGGCAAAGGCAGAAAATGCACCGATGACCTACGCTAATCAGCATTATCGGGTAGTATTGAAAGATCAGAACCTGCACCATTCCGTCTATAAGGTATTCAAAAATGAAAGGCTACAATACGACGATTTGGAGGTCAATCTGATTGGCAATTATCAGCAGTATAATTTGCAAACTGCCTTACAAGCATTGGATTGGATACCTAAAAATCTATGCGAAATAAAAGAAGACAAAATACGCCTAGGACTAGAAAACTTAAAAACCCTTACCACTTTTATTGGTCGTTGGCAAGTACTTTCTGAGCAGCCATTAGTACTTGGCGATAGCGCACACAACGAAGCGGGCATACAAGCGGCTATGAACTATTTGAGGCAGTTTTCTTTTGAGCAACTTCACATCGTACTTGGTTTCGCCAAAGATAAAGACATATCTAAATGCCTAGCTTTTTTCCCAAAAGAAGCCATTTATTATTTCACCGCAGCGGATATTCCTCGAAAATTGGATGCCGTAGCATTGCAAGCGGCAGCAAACAAATTTGGTTTATTTGGAAGTGCTTACGAATCTGTCAGCTTGGCTTTAAAAACTGCTAAGGAACAATCACAACCCAATGATCTGATTTATGTAGGAGGAAGTATTTTTGTGCTAGGAGAAGTGATATGAAGACTACCTCACCGAAAAGCGATAAATTGTCTTGCTTTCATATTTTTCTTCTGGTGACAAGATCGTAGAAGGAAAATTATCTTGATTGGGTGAGTTGGGAAAATGCTGCGTTTCCAAGCAAAGTCCCGTGCGATGGGCATAGGCTTTGTTGCCTTTTCCGATATTCGAGCCATCAAGAAAGTTACCGCAATAAAATTGTACGCCAGGCTCCGTAGTTAGGACTTCCATGAATCGTCCACTTTCTGCTTCGTAAAGCGTTGCCGCTAGTTCTAAGCCTTTGGAATCTCGATTGAGCACCCAATTGTGATCGTATCCGCCGCCGTTTTCCAATTGCTGATTTTCTTCCTCTATTCTCTTACCTATGGCAGTAGGCATTCTGAAATCGAAAGGAGTATTCTCCACATTTGCCAGTTCGCCCGTTGGAATCAAGGTAGCATCAACAGGCGTGTAACGATTTGCGTTAATCATAAGTTCATGGTCCAAAATATCTCCATTGCCTGCTCCTTTGAAATTGAAATAGGCGTGCTGGGTAAGATTAATGGGCGTCTTTTTATCCGTTGTGGCTTCGTATTCAATGATCCATTCATTGGCATTATTGAGTAAATAACGAACCACAACCGATAGATTACCAGGATAGCCTTCTTCCATATCTGGACTGGTATAACGCAACTCCAATCCAACTTGATGGTCGGCTTCTATTGGTTGGGCGGCCCATATTCTCTTATTAAACCCTCGTATTCCGCCATGCAGGGCATTTTCTCCATTATTAAGGGCTAGCGTATAGGTTTGGCCGTCGATGCTAAACTTTCCTTTGGCGATGCGATTGCCATAGCGACCAATCAAGGAACCGAAGTTGGGATGTTTTTTTTGATAGGCGGACAAGCTATCAAAACCCAAAGTCACATCTTCTAAATTTCCATCTCTATCAGGTACGTGCAATTCCGTCAGCGTACCGCCAAAAGTAGAGACTTTCATCATCATCCCATCTTTATTGCTCAAGGTGTAAAGCTCAACTGCTCCTTCGTCCGTACTTCCATATTTTTCCTTTGAAATACGCAAGCCTGTATTTTCTTGCACTACCTTACTTTCTGGTTCCTTTTCAGGGGCTTGGTTGCATGCCAATAAAGTAAAGGGTAGTATAGCAATAATGTAAGTGTATTTTTTCATTGTGTTGTGGATTGACTTTTTATTCTATCTAGACCTGCTCTATTTACAAATTTGACAGCCCCAGTAAGTACTTGCACCTAATTATCTGGGCAATAAACTTGTGAAAAGTGTTCATTATAAACAATTTAAACAAATAAACAGCTTAAACAAATAGGTGCAAGTACTTATATTGGAATTGCCGTTGTTTTTTTGCTAATGGACAGCGAAAATAAGGTTTCTACTTTTCCAATATTTGACATGGCAGAAAGTTGCTCCATGATAAAACGATTGTAGTTCGCCATATCTTCTACCAACACCTTAATCAAAAAATCGTAGTTACCAGAGACATAATGGCATTCCAATACTTCTGGAAAAGCTTCTATTTCCTGAACGAATTTTTCTATAGCACTTCTGGAGTGATCTTTAATAGAAATATTGGCAAAAGCATGGAGTTTTTTACCAATTTTATTGGCATCGATCAACGCAACATAGCCCTCAATAATACCCGCATTTTCCATTTTTTTAATGCGTTCATAAATAGGCGTAGCGGACAGATTCAACTGCTTAGATATTTCCTTCATGGTCATTTTCCCATCAGCTTGCAACAATCTTAGTATGGACTTGTCTATTTGATCCAAATTCATTTTTTATTTTGCTAATTAGTCTATCATTACAATAAAATGTGGTCTAAAATAATACCATAAACAATAATTCTGTCTCTAACAGCTTAGATTTTTTTCCTAAACAGCCGTCATATCTTTTATCAAAAAAGAATATTTATCTATATAATCGACAAAAATAGAATTCTTTTCTATAATAAGAATTTCAGTAGATTTTTTATTTGAAATGATGTATTTTTATATGAAATATTTAGTACACTGTAACCTAAGTTTTTTATAATTTTTGCTAGTGCTTCAGGCGCGCCTTGCGGCGCGCAGATTTTTTTTGGAGAGCGCGTCATTATTGGGCGAAAC
>JBCCRX010000329.1:0-7620 GCA_039201015.1 Bacteroidota bacterium
ACTTTGGTTTGGATGGTAGATGATGGTTTGAAATTTAATAGAGATTACACTGCTTACACTTTCTTACCCAACGTGCTACTGAATTTTTTGCAAGATGAGCCGCTATGGGAAAAAGAAGATTGTGATCCGATTATAGAAAGGCGAGCAGAAATACTTGAAGTTGTTAATAATGACGCCAAAAATCTACCTTTTTTGCGCGAAAATCAATTGATTTTTGCCTTCCAGAACTATATTATCAAAAACGAAGAGAGCAAGAGTAAAAAGTACGCGCGTTGGTTTGAATTTGCTGCTAAAACTAGAGATAGTGAGAACAAAGAAGAAGATTTCAAAGAATTTGAAGCGGATCCCGTTTTTGCGGAATTAATTCGAAAATTGAGTCATAAAAGTTTGGACAGTTCGGATTGGGATTACATTCGCTATTATGATGAAATGTTGGGCGTGATGGAGGCGAAGGTGCGAGACTCTAGGAAGGAAGGAAAACAGGAAGGAGAACAAATAGGAAAGATAAAAGCTTCGGTAGAATTTGCAGTCAATTTCATCAAGAAATACCCTGATTGGGATAATACTAAAATCGGTGAGTTGACGGATTTTTCTGTTGAATTAGTACAGCAGCTTCGTGCAGCTATCCAAGAACCTGAACTAGACAAAATCGAGTCACTCCGCTCTATATTATTCAAAGCCGTAGATGATTTAGATGAGCAAGATTTTACCGCACTTAAACAATGGTTGAGGCAGCTTTTAGATTTCTAGTTTCCCCATAATTTATTGGTGGTGATACAAATGTGCGCTTTTGGGATGGTCGAAGTCTCCCGACTTCGATCCAGTATTAATCGGTCTCTGACCGAAGCAATGCTCTAAAATCAAGTGTTTTCGGTCAGAGACCAATTAATATATCATCCAAGTCAGAGACGTTGGACGATCGGTTTTGGTGCGCATTTGTAGCACTACCAATTTATTGACTTTCTTTCCGCCAAACAGAAGGCGAACGCCCCACTTCTCTAACAAAAACCTGCGAAAAATAACTCTGGCTTTTGAAACCCACTCGATACGCAATTTCAGAAATAGATAAGTCGGTAGTTTTCAATAAATCCTTTGCTCGTTCCAGTCGCAGCGCAAGCATATATTGAGTTGTACTTTGCCCTGTTAAAGCTTTGAGTTTGCGGTGCAAGTGCATACGAGAGAGATGCAAAGCTTCACAAAGTGCTTTGACATCAAAATCTTCCCTATCTAAGTTGGTTTCTAAGGTAGATTGTACACGATATAAAAAGGACTCCTCCCCTTTTTTGACTTGATAGCGATCGGTAGGCAGCATTGCCAATTGGCTGTAGTGTGATTGTAATGCTTTCCGTTGTTCCAACAAGCGATTGATTTGCACCAGTAACTCTTGCTTTTGAAAAGGTTTACTCAAATAGACCTCTGCACCCAATTCTAAGCCTTCTATTTTTGAGTTAAAGTCGGCTTTGGCGGTCAGCAAAATAATGGGAATATGGCTAGTACGTTCGTCTTTTTTGAGTTGTTCGCAAACTTCATAGCCATTTTTGCGCGGCATCATCACGTCGCTGACAATCAAGTCGGGTACGGTCGCTATGGCTGCTCGAATGCCCTCTACTCCATCGTAAGCATAATGTAATTCATAGTATTTTTTTAGGAAGAGTGATAGATATTGCAGTACGTCCTTGTTATCTTCGATGAGTAGTAATTTGGGTCGATTTCTCAGGCTGGCTGGAGGTTCTGTCTCTATAAATTTAGATTTCTCGCTGGGAGCAAGAATAGAAGCAGCTGGGCTTGAAGATGTAACCGCCGCTCGTTGATGAATGGGGAGTTGAATAGTGAAGGTCGTTCCTTTGCCTTGCTCACTTTCAACATTTATGTGACCTTCTAGCATTTGAACATATTCTTTCACCAGCGTCAAACCAATGCCAGAACCTGTATTTTCCGGTAAAGAATCTGCTTGATAATAGCGGTCAAAAATATACGGCAATTGCTCTGCCGCAATACCTTCGCCCGTGTCGCTGATACTAATATCTAACTGCTGTTTCCTTTTTGCTAAAGCAATGCTCACTTTTCCTCCAACTGGTGTAAACTTAATGGCATTGGCAATGAGATTGGATAAAATCAATTGCAATTTTTCCGCATCATAATCCATCATCAATTCCTCCATCTCACTACTCCTTTCTAAATCAATTTGCTGGGAAGCGGCAAAAGACTGAAAGGCCTCGACTACGTATTTTGTGAAAGCCACTACATCTCCTTGTTGCAGTTCCAATTTTTCTTTGCCTGATTCCAGTTTGGAGAGTGCCAACATTTGATTAACGAGTTGTAGTAATTGTTTGCCATTGCGTTTGATAGTAGTTATTTGAGCTTTAGACCTCGTTTGAATTTCGTCGGCTAAGCCAAGAATGACGGTGATTGGAGTGCGGAATTCGTGGGTGATGTTGGTGTAGAGTTTAGATTTTTCCTTAGCAATAGCCTCTTTTTGGATAGCGGCTTGTTTACTCTTTTCACTGGTATATTGATTGTAGGCAAGCCCTAAGGAAAAAACAACCATTTCTCCCAATAGTCCAAGTTGAACAAATACTACATTTTTGATGGTAAAAAAGCCGAAAAGTAGTGTAAGAATAGAAGGAATAACTCCTAATATGATAGATAAGCTACCCACAAGAATAAATTTTGCTCTTATATCTTTAAGTTGGAATAATGGAAAAAGAAAAAGTACAATAACCGTAAAAGCAATAATTAAATAGATGCCGTAAATAGCATCTATTAGTGCAGTATGGTAGCGTACAAAAGCAAAATAGACAAGACTAGAAAATAAAAAGATAAAAGCAATCCGAATGAGCCATTTAAAAATCAGATCCCAAAAAGGTAATAATCGCTTCATGTCTAAAAAGGATCGCATGAATGCCAGATAGGAGATGGAAACCAAATAGTAATTCAATCGGAAGTAGTGTCTTATTGCGGGCATTTCTCCAAACCAATTCCACTGATTGAGCAAATTGGAGGAATATAGACCGTAGAATAGAATGGTAGTCAAGTACAATACGTAGTAAAAAAACGGACGTGTACGCAAATAGAAAAAAAATATAAGATTAAGCAATAGAAATATACCAACCGCACCCTCGAAGAATATGGAACGTCTAGTTTTCTGAATAACTCTTTCATAATAGGATTCAACTTCCCAGATGTTTGGTGTAAAGAATCCTTTTTCCACTCTGCCACTTTCATCTTTTATTTTAAAGTAAAATTTTACAGGAACATCTTTGGGAAGACGAGGTCTGAAATAAAAATCTGATCTTCCGAAAGGTTGCTCTTCAATGATGTTACTGGTTGGAATTAAACTTCCAACTTGTCCCTCAATAACAGTGTCTTGATGTATTTCGTAGAGTGTTACATCGGATAGATCCATTTGAAAGGAAATAAAAAAGTCTTTCGTTTGGCTTTGGTTGAGCAATACAAAAGCTGCCCAAAACGATTTTTTTGCTTGCAAAATAGGTCTAACACCAACTTCGTTTGTAAAATATTTATCTAGTGATCCTGACAATACCTCTTCTTTAGATGCCGCAATGACAGTATCCAGAATGTAAATATGCTTCCAGCTATTTTGATGATGATCTATGGTATCTATTCTAAAAATGGAAGGACTATCAAATAAATTAGTAGTTTGAGCAGATAGTGATGTAGGGAAAAAGCAGTCTAATAAGAAGACGAGTGTGTAGAAGTAAGTGATTTTCATAGCGGATTTTCGTGTATCTTATCAAAGATACGAAATCCTAAAGTAGGGTAATCTCTTCTATTCTAATTGAATAGAAAATAGATTGTATTTCACCAAGATATTCCAATCCAAACAGGAATAAACTAAAAACTCCCAACACAAAAATTTGTATCAGGAGCTGTCATTAAGTGCATGCTTTTATGGATTAGTACTTTTACCTGAACTATCAGTCTTCTTTGGATACAATCAATGGCAAAGTCAACACTCGATCGGTAGAGAGCAATGTCAAAAAGTAAGAACCATTGGGCACACTTGATAAATCCAAAGTAATTTCATTGTAGCCTAAGGGTAGCATGCCTGTATTTTGTTGCAGTACAATTTCGCCTGAAAGATTCTGTATGCTAATTTGAACGGCTGCTTCTTCGGACATGTCCAGTCTCACCTGCGTACTAGTACTGGCTGGATTAGGAAAAATACGAACTACTTCAAATTCACGAATGTTGTCTGCTGTGCCTAAGAATCGGTGGAAGCAAGCCTAAAACTGATCGAGCGAGGTGCTTACTTCATCATCAATCACCCTCGCCAATATGGTAAAACGACGCTTTTGTACACGCTTTTTCAGGCATTGAATAGGACAGAAGACTATTTTGCCATCTTAATCAATTTTCAGGGCATTGATCGAAAGTGGCATGAATCAGATACGGCTTTTGGGCAGATGTTCGTAGATCAGATGGAGACTATTTTAGAGGTGACAGATTGAGATTTATATAACTTGCTAGTTGCTAAAAAGCGATTAGATAGCTTAGATGAGATTTCAAAAACTATTACAAAATTAGTCATAAAATCCAATAAAAAACTGGTATTGCTAATCGACGAAGTGGATGCCAGTAGTAACTACGCTGCTTTTGTGAATTTTCTAGGTATGCTTAGAAAGAAGTTCTTGATACGCATGCAAATACCTACTTTTCAAAGTGTCATCCTAGCAGATGTACACGATATCAAAAACCTAAAATTTAAACTCCGAAACCCCGATGAAGCGAATTACAATTCTCCTTGGAACATCGCCGTTGATTTTGGAGTGCGCATGAGTTTTAATGCGCAAGAAATCGCGCCGATGCTGGAAGAATACAGTCGAGCAGAAGATGTTCAGATGGATATAGCTGCTGCTGCAGAGTGACTGTATTACTACACTTCAGGCTATCCTTTTTTGGTGAGTAGAATTTGTCAGATTATTGCGGAAAAATTAATGCCTGGTAAACCTCATTCGCAGCAGTTTCAATGGACGCTGGAAGATGTAGAACAAGCTGTACAAAGCTTGCTTAACGAAAGTAATACTAATTTTGAAAGTCTGATTAAGAATTTGAGTAACCATAAGGATTTATATGATCTAACCCATAAGATTGTGCTGGAAGGAACGCCGATCGGTTTTAATACTGTAAATGAAACGATTACCAAAGGCGTACTATATGGCATTTTCAAAAGCAATGGAAAAATCAGAGTACAGAATCGAATTTACGAGCAATACATCTATAATTATCTTGCCTCCAAAGTCGAAACAAGTAGTGCGGTCGCTAGTTACATTTTTGCGCCTCAATTTCAAAAAGCAGATGGTTCACTAGACCTTGAACTGGCTTTGGAACGTTTTCAACAATTTATCAAAGAAGAGTATAGCGACAAAGACACAAAATTTTTGGAACGGCAATGGCGATTGATTTTTCTAGCCTTTTTGCGCCCAATCATCAATGGTGAAAGCTACACCTTCAAAGAGGTGCAAGTCTCACAAGAAAGACGCTTAGATGTTGTCATCTACCAAAAAGCCGCGTAGATCGCAATCAAAATTAAGATGACGCCCACTGCCGATATATTGAATAAGCTATCCGTTTGGAATAAGTTGCCTTCTATTTCAATGCCTTTTTCATCGTCTTTTTTATTCTCTCGCAACAAAAAATAAATGACTATCGCAGACAGTAGTAAAGTGAAAAGACCGAAGAAAAAGTCGAATGTTCCGCTTGCATTTTCAAAGATAAATTTAAAGCCTGTTGGCACAGAAATGATGAGTAGAAAAGCAATGATCCCTAGTTTCAGCCCTAATTCACCCGTGCGCGGATCGGCATTTTCCTTTTGTTCCGCTAAGGAGATGAACAAAATACAAAGCGAGGAAGCCAAAAAGGAAAAGCCCATACGATCAATGAAAGCCAAATTTGGATAGTAATTATAAAGAAGTCCAGTTACGATCACGGAAACGATAATTGCGATCAGTGCCGCGTTTGCTGTGGCACGTTTCCAGAAAAAGCCAAAGATGAAAACCGCTACAACACCAGGACTGATAAATCCGGTATATTCTTGAATGTATTGGAAAACTTGACCCAGCGAACTCAAAGCAGGAGCTACCAACGCACCGATAATTAATGCCACACCCGCTGATATTTTTCCGACTGTCACCAAATGTGCTTCGTCTTTGCTTTCTACGAGTGGCTTATAAATATCCAGCGTAAAAATAGTAGAAACGCTATTCACCATGGAGCTAATGGAAGAACCAATCGCAGCTACCAAAGCCGCCGTGGTCAAGCCTTTCAGCCCTACGCCTACAAAATTGTTAAGCACCCACGGAAAGGCTTCATCTACTTTATTCAGTCCTGTTCCTTCAAAATTATAGGCACTAGGATTTTGTAAAATAACGTAAGCTGCAATCCCTGGAATGACAACAATCAATGGCATAAAGAGCTTCATAAAAGCCGCAAAAGCGACTCCTTTTTGCGCTTCCTGTATGGATTTTGCCGCCAAAGCGCGCTGAATGATGTATTGATTGGTCCCCCAATAATATAAATTCGCAATCCACAAACCACCGATCAATACACTAATGCCTGGCAGCAGTGCATAAGCGGATTTTTCCTCTCCCGTTTCTATATCGGTATAGACAATATCCTTTTCAAAGATCATATCAAATTTCTCTGGAGCAAGCTCTACTAAATTGCCCAAACCAGCAAAATAACTGCCTTCGCCCACCACCGATACGACCATCCAACTCGCAATCAATCCACCAATGACCAGCACAACGACTTGAATCACATCCGTCCAGACCACTGCTTTCAGTCCGCCGAAAATGGAAAAACTCGCCGAGTAAATCACTAAACCAACAATACCCAACCAAAGCGGAACACCCATGAGCGTTTTGATCGCTAAACCCCCCAAATAGAGAATAGAAGTAATATTGACAAAAACAAAAAGAGCCACCCAAAAGACCGCCATCAACGACTTTACGCGATTGTCGTAGCGTTCTGAAAGGAATTGGGGCATGGTGTAAATATTTTTTTTAATGAGGATGGGGAGAAAAAATTTAGCAACGATGATGAGCGTCAAAGCCGCCATTAATTCATAAGTCCCAATTGCCAGTCCAATAGCATAGCCCGAGCCATTCATCCCCAAAATTTGCTCAGTGGAGATATTGGAAGCGATCAAAGAACCACCCACTGCCCACCACGGCAAGGCTTTGCTAGCTAGAAAATAGTCTTGTGTATTGGAAGTTTTTTCTCGATTGGCGATCCATATTCCGAAGCCCATCATACAGATGATGTAACCCAGAAAGACGCTCAAGTCAATATTGGAGAACTGCATATTTGTTAGTTTGATTGATCGTTTTGTTGAAGCCTTGTGCCTTCTGAATGCAATTTTAGCATTTCTTACGCAAGAAGCCAAACCAAAGGTGTTTTTGCGCGTAAGCTTATTTTGGAATTGGGTCTTGTTTTTTAAGAAATCATAGTATTTACACTGTAACTACTCAGGTACAAAAAATCAAAGTCAGCAATCCGACTAAACCGTACCTAATGTTGTTGAAATTGCATAAAAACGCTACTATTGCGCTGTGACAAAAGATGAAGAAATAGCAATACTTAAGGCACAAAATGCCG
>JBCCRX010000330.1:0-7609 GCA_039201015.1 Bacteroidota bacterium
CGCTCTCCCCAAGATTTTTCGCCGCAAAGCGGCGGAATAAAATTTAAAAAAACTTAAATTACAGTGTAGTAATACATTGTAGACTTAGTTTACACGGTACTTAGTAAAAATCATATTGAAGCAGCCTGATGCATCCAACATTATAGAAAAAGAAAAAGTCGAACTAGAAAAAGAAAAAGCTTTGCGACTTTTTTCTATTAAAAGATTATCAAATATGCCATCAATTAAGTACAGCATATTCTTCATATATCTGCTAGCGCTCTCCTGTCAATCCACTCAACCTTCTACTGAAATAGAACAGGAAACGACAGTAAAAAGTACTAAAAATGAAGATCGAAAAAAAGTAATCAAAAAACTCCCTCCTAAAGCATTCAAAGCGCAATTAGCAAGCACCAATACGCCCCTATTACTAGATGTGCGTACGCCACAAGAGTTGTCGGCAGGACAGCTCAATCATGCACTGAATATCAATTTCCGAGATAGTGATTTCATTGGTCAAGTCCAAGATATTATCAGTCCAAAACGCCCCGTCTTTGTCTATTGTCAATCGGGTGGAAGAAGTGCAAAAGCAGCGAAAATACTGGAAGAATTGGGTTGCCAAGAAATATATGATCTGGCAGGTGGCTACATGGCTTGGGTGAAAGTAAATACAGCGGTGCTGCCTGATAGTTTAGTAATGACGACCCAATGATAATGAATTATCTCATCAACGTATTTCGTAAATCCTTACCCAACCCTATCAATTTTTCAACTATGGATCGGCAGCCGTTCGATCTGTTCCATTGTTGTATCAAAATTGCTTGCATCGCTCTTTTGTTGATCCAGCAATGCCCTAGCCTCGCCCAGCAACTTCAACGCTTTGAGTTCACGCAACCCAAAATGGGCACTCAATTCCAACTTGTCTTTTATACCTCCGATAGCAGCAAAGCGCGACAAATTGCGGAGGCTGCTTTTGCCCGAGTCGATCAACTCAATCTTATCTTAAGTGATTATCTGGCGGCAAGCGAACTCAATCGACTTTCGAAGCATGCTGGCAGTGGTGAATGGATAAAAGTAAGCAAAGACTTATGGCAAGTATTATGCTTTGCACAAGAGATTTCAGGTGCAACGAACGGCATTTTTGATGTCAGTATAAAGCCGCTTTCTAAGTTGTGGAGGCGAATGTTTCGTCAGCAAGTATTCATTGGAAAAGTAAAAGTAAAAGCTGCTAAGAAACTGGTAAATTACAAATGGATTGGACTACATAAAAAGAACAGATCAGTACGACTAAAAAAAACGGGAATGCAACTGGATTTGGGCGGCATTGCCAAGGGCTATACGGTAGATCAAATAATGGAAGTTTTGCAAGATTTTGGTGTACAGCAAGCCTTAGTAAATGGTGGTGGTGACATAGCAGTGAGTAATGCTCCGCCCAAAGATTCCGCTTGGGTAATACAGTTACAAGACACCTTGTTGCAATTTGAAAATACAGCCATTGCGACTTCTGGCTCCACCTATAAATATCTGGAATGGCAGGGCAAACGCTATTCTCACATCATTCATCCTAAAACGGGCATGGGCGTCACACATCCCAATATTGTGAGTGTTCAAGCCAAAGATTGTATGACTGCTGACGTTTTTGCTTCCGCTTTCAGTGTGATGAAGCCTAAGAAATGGAAACGGCTCATCAAAGAGTATCAACTTACTATCTATCTAAAATCAGCAGATTTTTGAATAAAGACCAATTTATTCCCAGAACAACTCTACTGCAATGCCGTCTGCCATCAGTTTTCCTGACTTACTAAGCCGATAAACTTCTTTTTCTTCTACTATTTGCCCTGTTCGGAGGAAAGTTTGAATATTCTTTTGAAAATGATGCCAATACGCCTGCCCAAAAGCCAGTATATTTTGTTTATCGCAGCCCCATATCGTACGCAGACGAGTCAAGACGTATTCGTTGTATTGTTGTTCCATGTCGAGAATTTCGCGCTCGAAAGGGATTTCATTTTCTGCTATGGCCTTGAGGTATTTGGTGTTGTTTGCCACATTCCATTGGCGGCTTTTGCCATTGTAAGAATGTGCAGAGGGACCGATCCCCAAATAGGAAACACCTAACCAATAATTAGAATTGTGCTTGGCAAAAAAGTCGGCTTTTGCAAAGTTGGAGATTTCATAATGGATAAAATTATGATCTTCGGAATACGCCATCAATTGCTCGAATTGTGCATTGGCTTTGGTGTCGTCCACTGCTTCCACTTTCCCTTTTTTTACGAAATAGTCCAGTGGCGTTTGCGGTTCGACGGTCAGGCAATAGCAAGACAAATGTGGCACATCCAAATCAATTGCTTTTTGTATGTTATTTTGCCAGGTTTGGTGACTAGTTGTCGGGCTGCCGTAGATCAGATCAATGGTCAGATTATCAAAACCTGCCTCTTTTGCCCAATGCACACAATGTTCTGCTTCCTCAGCAGTATGCGCCCGATTCATGAACTTCAAATCTGCTCCTGAAAAAGATTGAATACCGATACTCAAGCGATTTACCAAGGTATCCGATAGCTCACTGAGATGACGAGGACCGAGATCATCTGGATTTGCCTCCAAGGTGATTTCTGCTCCTTTTTCAATGCTGTGAAACTGCTTAATTTGCTCAAAAATAGCATTCAATTCTTCCATATCTAGCAAGCTAGGCGTACCACCACCAATGTAAATACTACTCAGGCTTTCTCCTTTTAAATAATCCGCCTGCAACTCAATTTCCCGCAATATCGCTTGCACCATTTCTTTTTTATAGCGTAAAGAAGTAGAGAAATGAAAATTGCAATAATGACATGCTTTTTTGCAAAAAGGAATATGGATATAAATACCTGCCAAGATAGTTTTAGTATAAGTTTAATTCAGCAATCGCAAGACAGCTAGACTCTATTTATTCTTTGAACTGTTTATCTGTTTATTGGAAAGATTCGCTCGACTTCGACTTTCGTAATCAATAATTTGCAGTTAAAATGGCAAACATATTAAAATTTCAGATAGAAAAGATTTTCTTGTAATTGCTCAATTGAGTTCGATTTATTCTATAAAACAAAACGGAAGAACTTGCGTGTTACCGAAGTTCTTCCGCTGGTTGTAAGACGTATGCTAAGATAAAAAAGGAGTTCTCTCTCCAATTGACAATCTGATGTATCGCTTTCACCAAATCATCAGTTCAACAAATCACCAAAGGCTCAAAAAGAACTAATGCGCATGTGTACCGACACCGTTTTTCTTAGCATCCTTTTTCTTCATATTTTCTCCCAACTGCTGAGAAGCAGCGAAGGAAGTCACCATTTGCGACAACATATCCGAGCCTGCGGTTGGTGTATTAGGCAGCAGAATCAAATTACTATTGGAATTTTCTCCCATAGACTGCATCGTATCGTAATGTTGCGTTACAACAATCAAAGCGGAAGCTTCCTGTGAGTTGATACCTACTTTGTTTAATACTTCTACAGATTCTTCCAAACCTCTAGCAATTTCTCTACGCTGGTCAGCGATACCTTGACCTTGTAAACGCTTGCTTTCTGCTTCTGCACGCGCTTTTGCTACAATGCGAATGCGTTCTGCTTCCCCTTCGTACTCCGCTGCTAGTTTTTGACGCTCTGCCGCATTGATACGGTTCATTGCAATTTTTACTTCTTCATCTGGATCAATATCTGTTACCAAAGCCTTCACAATACCATAGCCGTAGTGATTCATCGCTTCTTCAAGCTCTCGACGAATCGCTACCGCAATATCATCTTTACGCTCAAAAACATCGTCCAACTTAAGCTTAGGCACTTCCGCACGCACCACATCAAATACATAAGCGGTGATTTGTCCTTTCGGATTATCTAATTTATACACGGCATCGTAAATAGCATCTGGCAAGACTTTATACTGCACCGAAACATTGATCCGAACGAAAACATCATCCTTGGTCTTGGTTTCCACGCGCACATCCAATTGCTGAATCTTCAGGCTCTCTCTCGCTGCAATGCGATCTATCACTGGCACTTTGAAGTGCAAACCAGAACGCCGAATGCTTTGAAATTTACCGAATCGCTCTATAATGACAGCAGATTGCTGCCTCACTGTAAAAATACCGTTTAATAATACGATGACTGCAATAGTACCTGCAATCATGATAGGAAGTTCTAAAAACATATCTATCTAGTTTTTTATGAATGAATTTGGTTGCTCATAATTAAAGTCATAAATCTGGAAACCCAAATGCAAAACGTAATATTTTGATAATCAACACCTTGAAACCATCTCTTTGTTTTTGACTACATTGATCTTATCAAGCTTGGACTACCAGATTTTACCATTTGATGTTTTGGTGTTATTAAGTTTAAAGTAAATATAAATCATTTTGACTAAAATTCACAATTTTATCAGACACATTCAAGTAAAATAACGACGAGCATACTGTTTCCTAAGTATCATATCATGCAATTTCTTGAAGAGAAAAAGCTAAAAATTAGCGGAAAACAAGCCAATAATATCCAATTGCTCAATACGCTATACAAACAGGCGTTGCAATGGTATAGTTCAGATCAAGATACTTCAATGTACCTCCATTTTTATCTATCCTGTAAGAAGTAATATTATCAGTATTTTGATTCGCTACAAAGAGTAGATTTCCATTTGGGCTGAGATTGAAATTTCGAGGAAATTCGCCTCTAGTTTTTTCATAACCAATCCAACTCAATCGTCCCGTTTCTGGTGCAATCCGATAGATCGTTATGCTGTTGTGTCCGCGGTTAGAAGCGTACAAAAATCGTCCGTTTGGATGCAAATGAAGGTCAGCACAAAAGCTATCAGCTTCATAGTCTTTCGGTAGCGTAGAAATAGATTGAATAGACACAAATTCCTGATTTTCAGCATTGTATTGAATAACGTTAACACTATTGTCTAATTCATTGATGACGTACAAAAATTGCCCGTCCGCCGACCAATCTAAATGTCGAGGTCCTGCGCCAGCCTGCATTTTTACAGAAACTTGCTCAGCAGAAAAGAGTGCTTCCTTTTCAAGATCAAGCAGGAACAGCCAAATTTGGTCACTTCCCTTATCTGCGACTGCTAGCCATTTGTTATCTGGTGAAATTTTGGAGGCGTGCAAATGCGAACCTTGTTGTTCTGGATGTACGCCACTACCTTCCAATTGAATACTTTGAACAGCAGCGAGTTTTCCGTCTGCTTGCCGCTGATAGACCTTCAATAAGCCGCCAACATAATTGGTGACAAAGACATATTGTCCACTCTGATCCAAACTAATGTGGCAGGGTGCTTTTCCGTCGGTGGGAAGGCGGGATAAAAGCACCAAAGTATCTTTTTGGATTTCGTATTGGTGTAAATAACCCGTTGGTTCATCTTCTCGCGCCAATTCACTGACGGCATAGAGTTGCTTTCCATCTTTGGAGATTTTCAAAAAAGAAGGATTGGTGATAGTAGCCAGCATCCTTTGATTGCCTATTTCGCCATTTACAGTATCAATAGATACACGGTATATTCCTTCCGCTTTACCATTGACGTGTCCTTCCGTTCTGGTGTAAGTGCCAATATAAGCAAGCAGCTTTTCGTTCATATTCTCCTCTATTTTCGCTATTTGTTTTGGTGCTGGCTCACAAGCAAAAAGCAAGAGCAACAGCAGTATTTTGTAATCTAATATTTTCATTTTGTAAAGATATGATGGTCGCTCTTATCCACAAAAATTTTTAACTTGCTCTCTAGTCGCGCCTTGTACTTTCAAGTAAAAACGTATTCTATGCACAAAGACATTAGTCTAAATAAATTTATTAGTAGCACAGGAATTTGTTCTCGTCGAGAAGCGGATAAATGGATAGATGCAGGTCGAGTTAAAATCAATGGCAAAGTGGCGAAAAAGGGAAATCGAGTAGTTCAAGGAGATCAAGTGACCATAGATGACAAGTTACTGAGAATCAAACCAAAAGCCGTTTATATTGCTCTAAATAAACCGCCAGGTATCACTTCTACAACGGATAGAAAAGATAAAAACAACATTATTGATTTTGTCAATCATTCCAAGCGTATTTTTCCTATCGGGCGACTGGATAAAGCCTCGTCAGGGCTTATTCTATTGACGAATGATGGCGATATTGTCAATGAAATCTTACGCTCGGAACACGAACACGAAAAAGAATATATTGTCAAAGTGAATCTTCCTGTAACAGGACAATTTTTGAGGAAAATGAGCAATGGCGTTCCCATTTTAGGAACAGTGACCAAAAAGTGTAAAGTAGAAAAGGTCAACAAATTCGTATTCAGAATCATATTAACACAAGGACTCAATCGGCAAATTAGAAGAATGTGCGAATACTATGGCTATAAAGTACTGACATTGAAAAGAGTACGAATCATCAGTATTCAATTGGGTGATCTAAAAGTGGGGAAATGGCGCAATTTGAACAAAGCAGAACTGAAAGCTATTGGGCGAGGATAGGACCTCTTTTCAATTGAAGCAATTAATCTTTTTTCAATCTTTTTTATCAATGGGGAACTAATCTTTTCTATTATCCATTATTATGCTCGTATGACACGATGAAATTAATTAAATCTTCAAATGTTACAGATTCAAAAATACATCAGTTTCTTTTTCGCCGTCGATTTTAAGAGCGACCTCTTGGAACGAGATTCTTGGCAGTCCGAGCGAGCGGAACGAATACACTTCTAACTGTAACGACAAATTCGTCGTCTTTGTAGCAGTTAGAAAAAGTAGCTACAAAGACAAAGATTTCCTTTTTTCTTTAAGTAGCTGCAAAATTAATTCAACAGTTCAACAATTACACAGTTCAACACGAGCAGGTGTCGTAGTTCAAATGGTAGAGCAGGGGATTGTCTATCCTCAAGTTGCGGGTTCAAGTCCCGTCGATACCGCTTTTTGCAATAGACCAAGGCGAAAATAGTCAGTTGCTTTTCCAAGAAATCGCAATAGATTTCAGCAACAACTGCCTTCTATACAACAATAGATTTACGAATAGAAAAATGGACTGTATTCGCCCAAAATTGGCGATCGGTCGAAGGCAAAAGCCTTATTTTCTGCGTGCATAGCTTAGTTGGCAAAGCATCCGCCTTTTAAGCGGAGGAGCGTAGGTTCGATCCCTACTGCACGCACTATATTCAAAGTAATCATACACCTGATTAGAAAACTTCATCATTTAGTTGAGAGAGTTGGGGAGAATTGAGAGGGTTGAGAGGATGGAGAACTGGAAAGTAAAGCAGCTGCGTGGGTGCGGCGACTAGTTTTGAAAACTAGGGCTCGAAGTGAATTTGAGTGGGGTTCGACTCCTCTGCTTTCCGCAATATTTGGCGACATAGCGCACAAGGTGAGCGCGTTGGTTTGAAGCACCAAAGGGCAGGGTTCGATTCCCGTGTTGCCACAAACTGAGCATATTGAACTTGCTCGACCACATCCATGGTTTTTGAAAGTAGTGGAGGCAGGATTTGAGACTTCGTAAGAGTATGTTTTAAAATTAAATTCTGATATATTGAAAATTTAGCAAAAATTTGAAATTAAATTTTGTAAAAATCTAGTAATCATCAAATTTGTTGAGAGCATTTGATTTTTATTAGGACACTATCAGGTTATTATGGA
>JBCCRX010000331.1:0-7600 GCA_039201015.1 Bacteroidota bacterium
GAAATAAAATTAAGGACCAATTCTATTGGTTGGCTTAATGTGGCCTACACAAGGTGAGCTAGATTTTAAGATTATTGTTTAAAGCTCACTTTCTATCCGTTTTGATTTACTATTCTTGAGTCCGCTTCGAAAAGTTAAATTGTGTCTCATTTTACCTTAAAGCAAAAATGGATTAAATACAAGGACTTAATTATCAATCTTTTAAATTTGTCAAATTTTGAAAATTTGACAAATTATCTCCTTTTTCAGGTTTTCGGATTAACCTCAATCTTTGGAGATTTATTGAACGCTCGCAGGTCTGCGATTCTAAATTATTAATCTTCTATCTACAGGTCTAAGATTTAACTAATATAGACTGATATGAAGATTATAACTCAACGATCTTTGGAACAAAAAACTTCCTTTTTCATCTGTTTAAGTGCAAATGTACTTACTTTTTATCTGTCAACAAGTAAAAAAAGAAAATTCTTTTCTGATTTCAAAATACGTGTTGTTTGATAAGATGTCTAAATCAGATTGCAAACGTTTGCGCAAACGTTTGTTGTGTAAAACTTTTGTTATATTCGCATTGAACTAAAAATCCCATAACTGAATATTAGTATGAAAAGAGTCACGATTAAGGATATCGCGCGATTGCTAGGTATCGCTCCTTCTACGGTCTCTCGATCTTTAGCGGATCATCCAGATATTAGTAGTAGAACGAAGGAAAAAGTAAAGAAATTAGCGGAAGAACTGGGCTATCGTCCTAATCACATCGCAGTCAATTTCAGGAAGCAAAATAGTGGTCTCATCGCTTTGATTTTGCCAGAGATTAGCATGTTTTTTTTTCCGCAAGTCATCAAAGCAGCAGAAGCAACGATCAAGAGCCAAGGATTTAGTTTGATCGTTTTGCATTCCCAAAATTCTTTAGCGTTGGAGAAAGAAAATTTGGAACTCTGCACCCGATTTTCTGTGGACGGCTTGCTACTTTCTCTTTCTAAAGAAACGACGGATTTGGCGCACGTCAATGCCCTGACGGATTTAAACTTACCCATTGTTCTTTTTGACCGAATTTTACCCAGCGAAACTTTCTCTACGCTCACGATCGACGACCGCAAAGTCGCGCAGCAAG
Organism: Bacteroidota bacterium; assembly: GCA_039201015.1. Taxonomy (GTDB): domain Bacteria; phylum Bacteroidota; class Bacteroidia; order Chitinophagales; family Saprospiraceae; genus JAAUTG01. Next base: position 1,112 of record JBCCRX010000331.1, read on the forward strand.
CCGTTGAATTGTTGATTCACAAAGGACATCGAAAAATATGTGGTATGTTTGGTTTCGAGAACTTACACATTTCCAAAGAGCGACATCGCGGCTTTGTGCATGCTATGGAAAAACATGATCTGAAAGTGAATACCGATTGGGTATTGCACTACCAAAATACGGCAGGCATTATTAATGAATTGACACTTATTATGGCTGCTCCAGACCGACCAACGGCTGTTTTCGCCATGTCGGATGAATTGCTAGCAGGTATTTATCATGCGATGGCGCAATTGGGTTTAAAAATACCTAATGATGTCGCCGTCATTTGCATCAGCGAAGGCTACATTCCTGATTTTTTCTTTCCTAAAGTTACTTACGTTCGTCACTCTGGCTACGAAGTGGGTGCTAAAAGTAGTGAAGTGCTGCTTCGTATCATGCAAGCATCCGGGGAGTCCTCTCCGATTCACGAACAGATCACGCCGCAGTTGGTGATACAGGGATCAGTTTAGTTTTAGGTCCATTTGGTGATTGCTTATTGGCTATTAGAAATTAGTTATTTTCGAGCTGGTGTTCAAAATCATTGGAGATTCGTTCGTACCAAACTATGTAATAGTGAAGTTTGTTTTTTGCTAAAGTCAAAAGAATGAGGCAATTATTTTTGAGTTTGGTGTCAATTTTACTGGTAGCTGTTAGTGTATCAGGACAAAAAATTTCTACGGAAGCACCAGAGTTCCCGCTTGGATTTGACCCAAACCGTAATCGCTCCGTTTATTGGGAAGGCTGGAAAAAGGTAGAAATTCCTTTTCAATTCATCAATGGACTTATCATCGTAGAAGTCATCTTAAACGAGACTTTTCCTCTACGCTTTATTTTCGACACAGGTGCAGAACATACGATTTTGAGTAAAATGGATATCGCGAATTTACTTGGTCTGCGCTACTCAAGGAAATTTAAAATCATGGGTGCGGACATGAAGACCGAACTGACCGCTTATCTGATCCGCGATGTAAATTTGAAATTGGGACGACTGTTTTCTCCTAGAGAAGCCATTTTGGTGCTAGACGAAGACTATTTTCGATTTGAGGAATTGGTCGGTTTAGAAGTACATGGTATTTTAGGAGCTAGCTTTTTCCGACGCTTTGTTTTGCGCGTCGATTACGAAAACAAAGTTATTACACTCATCAAGCCACGTCATTTTGATTTAAAAAAGAAAAAATACCAAGATATAGATGTAGAAATCTATCGCAATAAGCCTTATTTGTACGCAGATATGAATATGGCGGGCGATAGCACTCGACAAGTCAAATTGCTTTTGGATACAGGAGCGAGCTTACCACTTTTAATTTATACAGATACTGACACCACACTAACGATTCCACCCAATTCAATTCCAGGCAATGTGGGTAGAGGACTTGGTGGCTATCTCTCTGGCTATCAAGGACGCATCCAATCGCTTGAATTTTCTGATTTCGAGTTGGGTAATGTGGTTACTAGCTTTCAAAAATCAGACAGCATCAACCAATTTGTTGCGCTGAATGATCGAAATGGCATTATTGGCAATCAGATTTTGAGGCGTTTTGAATTGGTGATTGATTACTGGGACGAAAAAATCTATTTGCGGCCCAATAAATCCTATAAAGAAAAGTTCAAATACGACCGAAGTGGATTGCTGATTTTGGCGTCGGGCCCTGAATTGAATCGATTCACCGTACAGCGCGTCATTAAGGGTTCGCCTGCGGACGATGTGGGCATTCGAGAAGGCGATGTCATTGTGAAGCTGAATGGTTTACCTACACGCGCCTTCACAATGGAAAATATTACTACGACTTTGAAAAAAAAGGTAGGCAAAAGGATAAAACTCACCGTGAAAAGAGAGGGTAAGCGTAAGAAATTCGTTTTCTATTTGAGGGACTTGATTTGAGTTAGCTGTTGGCTGTTAAGGAGTATGTGATGTGTTAGAATATTGCACTTAAGATTTGCTAAATCTCAAAGATTTAGTAATCTACGTATGAAATTCCTGATTACGATTACTAAGTAAGTATATAGAGTATTAGCTTGACACTACTGATTGGTCCATTTTGGATTGCCGTCAACAATAAATTGCTCGCGAAGCACGATCCTTTGCCTAAAACTGAACTTCCCAAAGAAGAGGAAGGTTCTATTCAGATAATGGATAATGGAAAAATGCAGAATATGCTCTTAAAGCTTGCTTTACGAGAAGGAATTACGCTCTTGCTAATTGGTCTATCATTGGTTGCTTGCAAGAACACAGACCCTAATCTCAATGAAGCAGGCGAAGATAAATTGGAGATCAATCAAGTCTATATCAGCGATGCCAATTTGCTATATAGAGATACGGTTTATGTGCCTATCTACTCGGAATTGTATTACAGTGGTAGTCAAGACATTACCTTCTATTTGACTTCCACGCTCAGCATTAGAAATACGAGTCTAAAAGACACTATTTATATAGAAGACATTGATTATTACGATACCGACGGAAAACTTATTCATCACTATCTGGATGCTGTTCTACTGCTTCATCCCATGCAGTCCATAGAATACATTATCGAAAAAAATGAAGAAGTCAGAGGAACGGGCGCGAACTTTGTGGTGAATTGGGGCGCCAATAATCCTAAAGTGAAACCCCTTTTTCAAGGAGTGATGGCTTCCATACAAGGGCAGCAAGGTATTACGTTGTTGACGGATGGTGTGAGTATTAGAGGGGAGTGAAAGCTATCTTTCTGAAGGCACAAATAAAATGGATGATTCTATTGCACTTTTACAAAAAAGATAGAGGTGAAAAATCAAAATTTCATCCACTTCAAATCAATTTGGCGCCAGCTAGAGGCAGAGGGCGTAGATTTGATAAATTTTTGGAATTTAGTAAATCTATATTTTCAGTAGAACAATTATGTAGGTGGACAACGTTTAGGTCATATTTAGCGCGCCATCGCCTCACGCCTAAAGCGGACAGGTGCGGCTCGGCGCGCAGAGGAGGTTTGGAGGGCAGACAAAATTTAAGATGTTGTAAAACAACATCTTATATTTTGTCTGCCCTCCAAGACCACCACGAGGCAGCGAGCGCTGCAATCGCGATGCTGCCAAGTTGAATAGCTAGATTACTTCTGTCCAAGTAATTAAGAGCCTCACTTTCAAGTTATACTCTCAGCTAGCACTAGAATCCTAGAAGGTTAGTCTTTATTATAGTGGGCATCAGCCTCCAGCTGATGCCCATTACCATTATCTATTACAGGCTCAAAAGTGATGTCGAATAAACCATTAAACGACATCAACAGCTAAATAGCTTCCTACCAAATCTATATCACCTTCGTCTCGCCAGGCACTGCTACTGGATAATAGCCATCGGCATTCGGTAAGATCGGCGGTTGAGCGTCGAAAGCAAATTTCTTAGGCATCAAGCTCATGGACGAGTTCATCACGGCATCCCATTCGATCATTTGTCCAGAATAAGTTGCCATTCTACCCATGATCGCACTCATCGTACTTTTTGCACCATTCTCCGCATCTGCAAATTTATAATCGCCCTTTGCAATGGCTTTGAACAAGCGGTCATGCTCCACTTGATAAGGATTGGGGTCTTTTTTATCGTTGTGTTTCATAATGCGATAACCCGATTTGGTTTTGATAACCCCTGGTTCGGGTGCACTTCCATTCGTTCCTGAAAAGGCTTCCGATACTCTGAATTTCGTATTCGGAATGTGGCGACATTGACTGAACATTCGACTACCGTCTTCGTACTCAAATTCTACAAAGTGGTGATCGAAAATTTCGCCATGTTCTTTACCCGTTCTCACCAAGCGACCGCCCATGCCGTGCGCTCTCACTGGATAGGCTTGTTTCACCCAGTTTCCGACATCAATATTGTGGATGTGCTGCTCGTTGATGTGGTCGCCACACAGCCAATTGAAGTAGTACCAGTTGCGCATCTGGTATTCCATTTCGGTCATGCCTGGCTGTCGTTCTCTCACCCAAACGCCGCCACTATTCCAATAGACTTGCGAAGAAACGATGTCTCCGATAACTCCATTTTGGAGCATATCTACCCATTCTTCGTATTTTTTCTGATAGTGTCGCTGCAAACCTACTACCACATTCAGTTTCTTTTTCTTGGCCATTTCCGCCACTTCTAAGACCTTGCGTACGCCAGGGGCATCTACGGCTAGTGGCTTTTCCATGAAAACGTGCTTATCCGCTTTGATAGCTGCCTCAAAGTGCATCGGACGGAAGCCAGGAGGTGTCGCCAAAATCACGACATCCACCAAAGGAATTACTTTTTGATAGGCTTCAAAACCCACAAATTTGTGCTCATTCGGTACTTCTATTCGATCTCGTACATTAATAGGTTCGCCCGAAGACCAATCCTTGAATTCCTTATCGGTGATTTTGTCGTAGCAGTTGTCTAAGCGATCTTGGAAAGCATCTGCCATGGCCACTAGTTTCACATTTTGTCCTGATTGAAGGGCTTGCACGACCGCACCCGTACCTCTTCCACCACAACCAATCAAGCCTACTTTTATCGCATCTTCTCCGTCAATATGTGCTTTTGCTGCCAACACGGAGGGCACTATAATACCACTTCCTGCGATCATGGAGGACTTTTTCACAAAATCTCTACGCTTCATTTTTTTACGTTGCATCATGTTAATTTTCGTTTTAATTGATTTTGTTTATCAATGGACATTGGTATAAATAAACCACTAAGGGAAAATAGGATAAAGTATTGGCTTTGAATCACTTATATTACCTTCACATGGTTTAAAAGAAAATATCCGTCAATAAAAAATAGATAGATAAGTAGCAAATGCCACTTTGGGAGTACTTGATTGCATCATGTATATGCAATCTTCAATACACTTGCTTAATATACAAATTTCTTGCAGATAAAGTCTATTGTTTTATCATTTTTGTATCATTTTGATCTTAGAAGGCTTGCGTAAGCAAGGAGGGTACAACTATATCTTCATCAATTCCAAAATTCGATTCAAAGCATCTGTGTTTTGGAAAGGAATCACAATTTGTCCCTTGCCTTTGTCATTTACTTTGAGTTGAATTTTAGTCTCCAAAAAATCGGAAAGATTTTCTTGCACTTGGCGATATTCATCCGATAAAGCTGATTTTTTCTTGTTAGCTGCTTGCCCTTTTTCCGCTTTTAAGCTGCGTACTTTAGCTTCCAGTGCGCGCACAGAAAGTCCTTCTTCTACAGTTTGTTTGAATAAAGCGGACTGTAGAATAATATCATCCACGCCATTCAGTGCTTTGGCGTGTCCCGTACTGATGTCGCCCTCCTTTAGTCCTTTTTGGATGTCGGGCGGCAGTTTAAGTAGGCTTAAATAATTAGTGACCGTACTGCGCTTTTTTTCTACTCTTTGGGAAAGCCTTTGATCGGTAAGTCCGAATTCATCTTTTAGGCGTTGGTAAGTCGTTGCGATTTCGATGGGGTTTAGATTGGCACGTTCGATGTTTTCGACCAGTGCCATTTCCATCATTTCGTGATCTTTAGCAAGACGGATGTAGGCTGGAATTTCCGTAAGCTCAGCTTTTTTCGATGCGCGCAGCCGCCGCTCACCAGAAATCAATTGGTATTGACGAGCCGCGAGCCGCCGAACCGTAATAGGTTGAATCAAGCCAAAAGTCTGAATCGAAGCGGAAAGTTCTTCTAATTCCGTTTCATCAAATTCCTTTCGTGGCTGATAAGGATTCACTTCAATTTCTTCCAATGGAATCATAGCAACAGTATGGGCAAGTTCCTTTACAATCTCCTCATTTTTCATCATATCCTCACTGATGCCACCCAGCAGCGAACTCAGTCCGCCTTTCAGTTTTTGTTTCTGTTTGCTCTGTTTTGCCATTATTGGTAATGAATTATTGTTGAATCGTTGAAATACTGAATTGTCAAATTGCTGAATTGAAGCGGAGTAACTTACGTTTCGCTAATTTAAAAGTTAAAAGATAAAATTTAACTCATGTTACGCAAAACACCAAATTGCGAACGGCACAAAGTGCTACTTGTTTACAAATCGTCGGGTATCAGCCTCACGCCTCAGGCGTGAGGCTAGCAGCCACTCTAATTCAAAACACGGTAGCTTTGAAGAGCTACTATATTTCTCGCACCAAAATATACTAGTGCGTAACATCAGATTTAATTCTGATTACTTAGCAAAGAATACCTCTTCAAAAAATTTTATGACATAAAATTTTTTGAAGAGAGTCTTCTCGGACAGAGGGAAAAAATCAAAATTGAAAATTTTGATTTTTTCCCTCTGTCCAAAGAGGTAACTGAAATTTTTCGCAGAAAAATTTCAATCACGTGAGAGGTTTCCACTTTAAATCTATTTTTTCAATATCAGTTTCAGCGAAACGTGAAAAGTACAATAGTCCGTGGTGAAATTGATAAAAAAAGGCAAAAATTATTAAGTTGTAAGTTCCAATACAAACAACAAAAATTTTTGCCCGATGAGTATCGAGACACTCACAGAACAAATA
>JBCCRX010000332.1:0-7568 GCA_039201015.1 Bacteroidota bacterium
AATTTCGCCGCTTCTACCTTTAAAAAACCTTGATTCGTTTGGAAGGACTCGACCTGTCCGCCTCACCGTGTCCGCCTTAGGCGTGAGGCTGACGTCCTTCTAAACGAAAACAAACGAAATTTAATAGTTGGCGATATCTTTATAAAGATACTCGACCAAATGAAATCATTTAGAGCCAAATTTCCTAAAAGGGTCTTCTAGATAGAAATAAATTTTTTTGCAGAAAAAATCATTTCATCATATATATGAATCAAAAAGGGTATAGGAGTGAAAGAGTTAGTAAAAAAATAGTCTAGAGATTGCGGTAATCTTCTAGACTATTTTTTTGTGAAAGTCATCAAGCAGCTTTTTCTACTCGCCACCCAAAGCTTCCTTTACCGTAATGCGTTCTCCATCCCGATAAGAAACAATCCAAGCCCCTTTTACGCCCATTTTCTTCAATTGATCGCGTAGGATTTTAGCACTTTCGTAGTCTCTAAACTGTCCAACCACGACCTTTTGATAGTCTTCGGTGTTTTCCAGATTCAGATTTTCAGAAGTCATCAGATCAGAGGAAAGCTGTCCGCGCTCAAATGCGCCAATTTGCACCTTAAAAACCACGCCTGCAATGTAACCGTCCGTCATGACCTCCGACGAGCCTTTGCTCGTTTCTGCACTCGCGAGGCTAGCTTGTGCTTCGCTCAAATCCATATTAAGGCGATTAATTTGCGTTTGTAAGTCATTGATCTGCGCATTTTTACGGCTCATCTGTGCCTGAAAAGAACTACTTTCTTGTTGTAATTGTCCAACTTCTGCATTCAATTCGTTCAATTCTGCTTCTAAGCCTTCTGATTTTTCTGTCAATATTTTGAGGGCAGCGGGATTTTTCTTGTATTCTTTTGCAAGATCTTTCCATTTTTTTACTTCTTCTTTGGAGAGTTCTTGAGCATTCATACCGAAAGCGAAAAAGGAGAATGCAAGCAGTAAGAAGAATGATTTTTTGTTTCCAATTGTGAACATATTAGATTGTGTTTTTGATAAAGAGTGCCAATGGCAATTGAAATTTTGCCAAAGCATAAAGTGAAATAACCTATAGTAAGTTGCTCAATAATAAAGTTAAAAACAAATTACTATAAAAATGAAGCATTAGATACGGCACATTTTAGTGTACTAGCTTCCCCATTGAATGAACAGGAAAAAGAATACAAATGTGCGTATTCAAAGGTAAGTAGTAAAAGCTATCAAATCAAGTCTTATAACGCAAATCGTCTACTTGAATTATTAGATGGTCATTTATTTTTGGTAAAACGTATTTTGCTTAGTATTTATTGGGCGTGTACGAAGTCTTAAGCCATACTCTAAATAAGTCCCAGGAACACTTCTGAAATCGCTCAACAAGGCGATTTTCAAGTAAAATGTTAACAAAAACGAGACTTTGTACAGCCCCCCTTTTTAATGATCCATTTTCAGTTTGGCGATCATATGGATCAATAGCTACGTTAATCTTTAAGCAAATGAAAAAACATAGATCAAAATGCTGTGTTTACAACATTAGAAAATGACCTCACAATATTTTATAAAATTAATTACAAATCACTTTTGAAGAAAAGCATACCATCAATCGAATCATATAGCGTTTTGGAAAAAAGCGAAACAAAAGAGAAAAAAGGTTTAGCGAGCAAAACCATTAATATTATTCGTACAACGCAGCGCAACAATATTGAACTCACGGCAATAGCCGACAACAAAGCGAATGTATTGCTCACGCTGAATGCCTTGATTTTGACGGCAATTATTCCCTATGTACTGAGAAATTCAGATTTGATATTAGGTACTTATTACTACATTCCCATCATGATTGCAACAGTCACTTGCTTTCTGACTATTTATCAAGCTACCTTAGTACTAACACCTTATGATTTTGATAAAAAGCGCATCGGAGCAAATCCTGATTCCAAGCCCAGTCCTTTTTTCTTTGGCAACTTTTACAAAATGCGTTCAGTCGAATACTATGACTATTTAGAAGAAGGGCTAAAAAATCCCGATTTGGTCAAAGCGCACTTAGCACAAGACCTATTCTATATTGGTAGGAGATTGGGTATTAAAATGGCGCGCATCAGGACCGCTTTTACCATTTTTTTAATTGGACTTTCTCTTACACTTATTTCAACCGCTATTGTCCTGATCTTTACCCCTGGTTTTTGACACCCAATCTCCGAATTTTCAACAACAAGCTATCACACTATCCCTTCATTGCTTCTTCTTGCTTCAAATAAGTATCCAGAAACTCTAAAATTTTGCGATTGGATTGCAATTGATTTTCCTTTTTCACGAAACCATGTCCTTCATCCTCGAAAAGGACATATTCGACAGGAACACCACTTTTTCGGACTTCTGCCACAATTTCATCGGACTCTACTTGCAGCACACGAGGATCTTGCGCACCTTGCAATACCATGAGCGGTTTGGTGACTTGATCGGCGTGGAAAAGCGGAGAAATATTGTATAGACGAACCGAATCTTGGGTGTTTGGATCGCCCATTTCTTCGTAAAGCGCATCTTTGAAAGACTCCCACCACGGCGGAATACTTTTCAAGGTACGCAGCCAATTTGTCACACCAAACACATTCACTCCCACATCAAATACCTCTGGCTCGCTGGTCAAAGCCGCCATGACCATAAAGCCACCATAAGAACCACCGATGATACCAATTTTGGTGCTATCAATATAGCTTTGTTCTGCTAGCCATTTTTTGCCATAGACGCAGTCCTGCAAATCCTTTTCTCCATGATTTTGGTCGTCCATTTTATAAAAAGTCTTGCCGTAGCCACTGCTTCCTCGATTATTGACCGCCAATACGGCATAGCCATGATTGACTAAGTACTGAATTTGTGGATTGTAGCCTTGGCGAGACTGTCCACCCGGACCACCGTGTACGTAAACGAGGGCGGGTACTTTGTTGTCGCTAGCCGCTTGATGGGGCTTGTAATAGATAGCAGGAATTTCTAAATCATCAAAAGAAGGATAGCGCACCACTTCAGCACTCACCAAATCATCAGGATCGATGTCTGCACTGAGCGTATTGGTCAATTTTTCGCTTTCGCCCGTCTCAAAATTATAAATGTACAGATTGCGAGGCGTATCAGAACTGCCGACATAAAATGCCATATAATCCTCTGATCTTGTGATACTTACATTAGTAATATCTCCTTTTTCAAAACTCGGAAATTCCACTGCTTCGCCCGTTTCTGTATCCTTTACGACTATGGCAGTTTTGCCGTCTTCATTCGTTCCGATTATTTGATATTTGCCACCATAAGAGAAATAAGCATAAGCAATATCCCAATCAGATTCCATGACTTTTTCGCTTGTTCCTTCTGCGATGTTGTATTGAACGAGATAAGCAAATTCTGCGCCGTCATCGGTGGTGTAGTAGAGGTTTTTACTATCCGTACTGAAGTCTGCAATGAAGTGAGCCGCCTGATTTTCGTTCACTTTGGTCAACTCTTCGCTTTCAAAATCGTACAAAAATAAATCCGTATCGTTGGTGTTGACGGGTTTCACCAAGCCCATATATTTTTTATCATTGGAAATGCCATTGAAACTGTAAGCTTCGTCATTTTGATAAATCATTTCAGAGGTCATTGTCTCTAAATTCATTTCATAGACATCCGTCAAACGCGCATCTCGTTTGGTGTAGCCGTAGTAAAAACTATTACCGTCATACGCCCAACCGTAAAAACTAGCTCTCGCACCTTCATCGGGCGTCAGTTCGCTCACTTCTCCTTCCAAATTACGCATATACAAGTGATAGATTTCATCACCATTATTGTCCATTCGGAATAGAATGCGATCGTCTTTCGGAAAGTAGGAAATGCCAAAAATGGAAGAACTATCGGATGCTGTGATGGCACTGGCTTCGCTACCGTCCGTCGGCTGTTCGTAGATATTGTAAATACCTGATCGGTTGCTGGTAATCAATATTTTAGAACGATCTGCGGAGAAACTACCACCGAAAAGGTTGTCTGTATCCAGAAATTGTTCAATAGAATATTCGGGTACGTCGCGGGCACTCTCTTCTTCTTTTGTGTTTTGCTCACAAGCACCCAAAAAGAGTAAAATGAATAAGGAAAAGATTAGGTGTGTTTTCATTGAATTGAAAATTTTTGTTTGTAAAATAATGGAAAGTTGTGTTTACTTGCTATCCAGCAACTTCCCGTTACTGGATAACTTTCATAAAAAATAGCTCTAAGAGGCAATCCTTTCTTACGCCCGTGGACTTCAATTATACCTTTTTGAATTTATCAACTAAATAATCTTCCTTGCTTGCCCATTTGAGTATAAATGGGTGGTGCATCTTCGGCTACTAGATATCCTCCATAATTATTAATCGTTTTCTTGATTTGATAGATCACTTCATCTATTTCTTTTGTGATTTTATGGGTAGGAAAGCGCAAAACAGACCAATCGTGAACCGTCAGTTCATTATTTCTAGCCTTATCGTAATGAATTTGATGTACTTCATTGTGATAAGTATCGCCGTCACATTCAATATCAATTTTTCCTTCTCTGCAAAAAATGGCGAAATCAAGGACATACTTTGACCGTTCTACGGTTGTCATATACTGACGTTCGCATGGAATATTTTCTTCTAGTAATTTTTGAAAAAGGATATTTTCTAGTGGACTATCATTAAAGAGATAATTGATCTCTGGACGTTCTAATTTTATGGTATTAAAAAACTTTTCTGTAGTGGTTGGAATGAATAAGATTCTTCTTGGACGCTTGCTGTAGATAGGAGGACTAGCAGGTATCAATTTGCTTATGCTTATCTTATAATACATCTTTTTTGCCTTCGGATGAAGACTAGATTCGTCTGGAAATAATTCTTTCCGAGCTACTACCTCTATAGAAGTTACTTTAGCATAATAAGATATGGTAAATTTGAGTTGCTTGTCAAATTTTGAAGTATGATAAAAAGCAATGTATTCAATCTGCTTTTCTTTCACAGTTTTAGGTGCTGTTTTGACAGGAATTCGATACCAATTTTGCTCTTTCAATATCTTAAAATCAGCAACACTAGGCAAGAGAACCACAAGAACATCATTGATCGTCTTGGCTTTCCTTTTTTTATCTGTATTTAAAGCGTCCATTCATTCAATCAGTTAGTGTAAGCTAATTTATTGATGCGATTGATAGAAATTTCAACTACGAGGCAGTCCGTATCGTCACAAACTTATCTATAATATTCAAGACCTCGGAGGTTTGGCATACCTCCGAGGTCTGTGACCTTAAATTGTTTATTCTCTATTTGTAGAGTTAACAAATACAACGTAGCTAGAATCAACTAATTTTAGCTGACCGCTCAAAGATAAATCATTTTTGGACAAAAACATGCTCCATAGCACTAACATCAAAACCTCGTGCTTCTTGGGCAGTAGCATGTCGATAGGCAGCGGTCAGGAAAACCATTTTTCCAGCAGATACTCCGATCATAACCAGCATAAAAGCAATTACACCTGTAATTATGCCTATGGCTGGATGAATCAAATAGCCAGTCAGAAATCCAGACGGGATGACCAGCAAGAAGATACCAAGCATCGTGAACAGGCTAAAACTGATACCCGAACCAAGGCTTTCGCCCCATTTTTCTTTCACGATTTGTCCAGAACGTTTAATGGCTTCAATGGGGGTCACATCTTCGTAAGCGAGGACTGGAACGACAAAGAAGGTCGTAATATTCCACGCCATGCCAATAAGACTCGTGATGATGCCGCCCAACGCACCCGCACGCTCTTGAATCGTATTTAATACCATACCAACTGTAGCTGCCAAAGCCGCCCAAGTGAGTATAGTAGTCGTTCTGCTTCTAGCGTATTCTATACCATCCGAAATAGTCATTTCTTCTCCGTCCATGACCTTACCGACGCAATGCACTAGACCAATATTGAAAAAAATGACGATGAAGTAGTTGCACAAATAAAAGATGAATAGGAAAGCATACCCTATCTTCTCTGATGCAACAGCCGTAGCATTTTCGTCTAAAACATCAAAAATACCTTCACCAAAAAATAGCCAGCTGCTACCCAGAAAGCTTAAGCTCAAAAAGAGCATTGCCAAACCCGAAAAAGCAGGGAATAGCATTAATTTTGGGTTTTCTTTGATTACATCAAGGCTCATCAAGCCTAGATTCCAGCCTTTTGAAAGTCTATCAAAAACATTCATTGTGTTGAGGGTTTTTATATATATGAATAATGGTTCAAATGTGCAGACTTATCTTGCCATAGGGCAGCTTTATTCGACAAAAAAGAGTAAGTAATCTACGAAAAAAAGCGAGGGCTGTGGTAGGTTTTGTAATTTTGGCGTGTCTAACAAATTGCACAAATACTCCAGCAATTTCTTATTTAAGATTTAGAAATGTCATTTTTTGCTCTAAACTGTAAGAATAATTCCCAAACTAGGGTTCAAAAATGACATTTCTTGCTCCCCGATTGGTAAAATTCTACATATGAGAAATTGCACAAATACTCAATTTTATACAAAGAGTAGCTTGTTTTGGATGAAAATAGGATGCTGGTCATAGAAGTCTTTCGTGAACAAAAAACCTGAAATCAGCAAATGCCATGAAAGAAATAATAGAAGATATAAAAGATAGTATCTGGAGTTCGGAGCGTCGTTTGGACTTGATTCAAGTAGCGAAAAAGCAGGGCTATGCTTTTAAGAACAGTCGCGCTTTCATTTCATTGGATATTGATTTAAAGCAATTCCATTTCTTTGGGAGCAATAAAAAACACAAACTCAAACACATTCTCAGCGAAAGTGTAGCAACTTTGGGGGGTAAAGTAGAAGCCATTGATTTTTATCGAAAAGGAAAACAAAAAAAGTGGACGACGATTATTGTAGTAGAATCTCCGTTGTTGGAATTACCTGCTTTCAGAATAGAAGCCAGAACAAGGTGGGATTGGTGGCGCAGGAAACCCAAAGGTCGCAACATTGAATTTATGGGTTTCCCAGAATTTAATGATCGCTATCATTTATATACGTCGGCAAGCCCTCGACAAATGAAAGATTTATTGCAAGAAGAAGCCCTTGATTTTTTACTGGAACAACAAAATTTATATCTTGAGGCAAATAAGCAATTTCTACTTTTTGGTATAGAAGGACAAGCCATTGAAGCCCAAGACATACCAGACTGGATGCACTACGGTAAAACGCTTGGACAGGTCTTGCTGCAAGAAAAATTGTTTTAATAATTTGATGCGCTGACAATTTTTGCAAAACATGGATACGAGTGTTGAAATACTGTCATTTATACATTTTAACCTCTTAGATGTTCTTAAATGATTCGTTTGGTATAGCTCTCAACTTGATAGCATTAGCTTGTATATTCAGGGGCTAGCCTCTTCTTCATCAACATCAACACAATGCAAAAATATACACTTTTTCTTACTATCGTTATCCTGAGCTTTGCTTGCCAAAAGCAAGAAAAAAAGGAAGTATTGGTAGCGCAAGCCGACACGACCGAAACACCAGAACAACGATTAGAAAAATTGGGTATCGAACTGCCCGAAGCGGCTACGCCTATGGC
>JBCCRX010000333.1:0-7530 GCA_039201015.1 Bacteroidota bacterium
ATGCAAAATTGATAGAGTAAGATATGTCATATTTTCATGTCTGAAAACCCCTGCTAGTCATTGACATTCAGATGTTTAGTAAAAGTAAATATGACATATCTAGTTTCTTAAAACAACGATTAAATTTGCACGACTACTTATGCAGTAAAAACGCCTTTTTGAAAAATTCTATTTCATAAAATTTTCCTTTTGAATCTAAATACACTGTCAACTAAGTTTGTTTTAATTTTGAGAAGCGAGAAATTCCTTAGAATTTCGAGATTCAAAAAATCTATCTGCCGCCGTCTTCGACGGCGGCGAAAAAGGGGTGAGGGAGAAAAAAGGATTTTTCTAAAACCCTTTTTTCTCCCTCAAACTCCCCTATTTAAAATATAAAGAAACTTAGTTTACAGTGTAAGTACTTGGACAAAATTAATCTGCACTTTTTTATAAAAATTTGATTATGAGTGTTTTGCGTCTGAATTCTGACTTCTTAAACCTGTCCTCTTACTTACTAAAGTATCAAATACTTGCATTCATTATTAAAATTAAGTAAAATAAAACTGGCATGAAAACTGTAATAGCAATTACTACATCTCTATTTTTGCTCTTAGGACAGGCAAAAGCACAAGAAGGCACATTTACTTACAATGGAGACCGCAAAGCACGCATCATCGCGCCAGGGGTAGGGAAGGAGTATTCTGAAAATTTTATCTTTTTCAATGACTTACACTTCGTTCAATTTGGCGTCTATTCTTCTGACTACAATCGCTACGACATCAAAGCACCTAAAGAGGCAGGGCAAGTCTGGCTGATTTATCACCACGATACTCAAATTCGGAAGTCAGGTAATTTTGTAGGTGCCTACTATATCGTGAAAGCTTTTGGTTCGGCGGCAGAAGCAAGGGCAGCCGTAGAGACCTTCAAAGCAAGAAAAATTGACTCTTGGTACAATCCAGATTTGACAAATGTGGAGTTTGTGCTTATCGGAATAACGGGTGGCGTTTAATTGACGATTGTGGCATACACCATGGCAGCGGCTTCTCCGCGTTGGAAACGCGAAATAATAAAACCTAGACTTTAAGTGATAGACTCGTAAGGAATACACTATGAAAGCACTATATATACAAGCAAATGATTTTGAAAGATTGGCAGCTGCTTTTCAGCGATTGAAATTGGAAGAAAAGGTGCAATCTGTCCTATTTTTTATGGCGAATAAAGATCAATTTAGTGCAGCAGTACTTACGCCTTTGCTAAAAGATTTTCCAAAAAAGATAATCGGTGGTATTTTTCCTGAATTGATTTTTGAAGGAGAGAGAAAACCTAGTGGTGTGCTGCTGATTTGTTTGGAGCAGACTTTGAATTGCCACAGATTCAATTTGGGCGAAAATCGTGCACGTTTCTTTTCTATCCTAGAAGAAAGGTTCAGCGATTTTGGAGCGGATGCATCTTCCTTGTTCATATTTTGTGATGTCTTGGGCAAATACAATACCCTGTTTTTAGAAAGCCTTTACAACTTTTTTGGTATTAATCTAAGATATCTCGGAGGGCTTGCGGGTTCAGAAGAATTTAAAGCTTTTCCTTGCATCTTGGATAATGAAGGTTTGCATGAAAACGCCGCCGTCATTGGATTATCTACAGTGAGAATGCAATTGGGAGCAGCGCATGGTTGGTCGGCCATATCTGAGCCGCTAAAAGTCACTGCTTCTAGCGATAATCGAATTAAGACCCTTAATTGGGAACCTGCTTTTTCTCTCTATCAAAAGATCATAAAAGAACAAGAAAAACGACCTGTACAAGCCGATAGACTTTGGGAAGTGGCCCAGTTTCATCCACTTGGGATTGCCAGAATGGATGAAGAGCGAATACTTCGTGATCTAGTAAGAATAGAAGGTACGGATATCTTGTTGGTCAATCCAATTCATCAAGGAGAGCACGTCTGCGTAATGAGTGCCAACAAAGAGGATTTGCTGATAGGAGCAAAGAAAGCTTATGATCTATCTTCCAAAAAGAAGGAGTCCACTGAGGTATTTTGCGTCAATTGTATATCGCGTGTCTCTTTTTTGCAGAAAGATTTTGCAAAGGAATTAGAAATCATAAAAACAAAAGGTCGTGTCAACGGGATACTGAGCATGGGAGAAATCGCAAGTAGAGGTTACGCCATGCCCGAAATCTTTAATAAAACAATCGTAGTTGCACAATGGTAGGAGATAGTTTAAGAACAGAATTGTTTTTTGATCTGGTTTATAGTCTAACGGATAGTACAGAAGAAGAAGAAATTCTATCCAAAAACATCCCTTTGTATCTGAGAAAGCTCAATTGCTTCATGGCTTGTGTATTCAAAAATAAAGGAAAAGAGTTAGAAGCTAAATTTATATTGCCCCATTCGATCAGGGCGAATCGAGACTGGGATTTTTATATGGAGCAATTACTGAACAACTTGCCCAACGAAGAAGAAAAGTGTAAAGAAGGTATTCATCGAGGATTGTGCTACTATGCGTTTTATTTGGATAAATACGGTTATTTGGTACTCGCTAGAAGAAAAGCTTTTGACTTTGCTTTTAAAAACGAACTGCTTTCAATTGTCTCGTTTTTGGGGAGAAGTCTGGTGCAAAGTATAGAAAGCAAGCTACTACAAGAGTCTGAAAATCAATTGCGTAGAGAGCGAAATATGCTTCGTACGATCATCAACAATATTCCGATTAATGTATATGCAAAAGATATCGAACTAAGAAAAACACTTTGCAATAAAGCAGAACTCGACTATTTCAATGTGGTAGATGAAAGGCTAATATTGGGAAAGACAGACGAAGAGCTTTTTGAAAAAGAGGTGGCGCGTATTTCGTTTGAAGAAGACAAAAAAGTGATAGAAAAAGGCGAATCTATCATTAATTTGAAGAAGCATTATGTCAGCGTAAAGGGAGAGCATAAAACTGCTTTAATTTCTAAGTTGCCCCTTTTAGACGAAAACAATCAGATTAGTGGAATAGTAGGCATCACGATTGACATTACGGAGCGTGAAAAGAGTGAGCGTAAACTTCAACAGCAGGAGGAAAAGTATCGCAATATCATCTCTAATATGAATCTTGGACTACTAGAAGTCGATCAGGAAGATAGAATACTGTTTTGCAATCATAGTTTTGAAGATATTTCGGGCTACAGTGTAGAAGAACTGGAGGGGCAAAAAGCAGCGGAATTATTGATCGTTGGAGAGCATAAGCGTACCATTGAGAAGAAAAACGTACTACGGACCATCGGCACATCTGATAGCTATGAAGTGCTAGGCAGAAATAAAAGAGGCGAAATGCGATGGTGGATGATTAGTGGTGCACCCAATTACAACGATAGCGGAGAAATTACTGGCTCTATTGGTATCCATTTGGACATTACCGAACAGAGACGTTTGCAAGACCGACTGGAGCAAGCATTAATTAGCGCACAAAAAGCTTCAAAAGCAAAAGCGGTTTTTTTATCAAATATGAGCCATGAAATCAGAACCCCTTTGAATGGAATTGTGGGGATGATTAGGCAAATGAAAAAAGGACAATTGGACGAGCCGCAGCGCAATTATTTGCATAGTGCTTCTAAGGCTACACAGCATTTGCTTTCCATTGTGAATAACATTTTGGACATCACCAAGATAGAAGCAGAGGAACTCCAAATTGAAAACAAACACTTCAACTTAGAAGAGCTACTACGCGATGTCCACGCTATATTGCAAGCACAAGCAGAAGAAAAAAGACTGCATCTGAATTTGCACATCGAAGAATCGCCAACGAGCATTTTCATAGGTGATCCAACTCGTATCAGACAAGTCTTGATCAATCTAGTTGGTAATGCATTGAAATTTACAGAAAAAGGGGAAGTAAACATCAAGTGCTCAAGTGTGACCATTGGAAATAATCGTCATAGTATTCAGTTTTTCATTAAAGATACAGGCGTAGGCATGGATGAGCCATTCCTCCAAAAAATATTCAATAAATTTCAGCAAGAAGACGCAACGATTTCCAGAAAGTTTGGTGGAACAGGACTAGGGATGTTCATTACAAAAGAGCTAATAGACTTGATGAATGGAAGCATTGAAATAAAAAGCAAGAAAGGAGTAGGAACGGAAGTTATGGTTAGCTTTGATTTACCAATTGGTAATTCTGGAATGATTGATGCTACAATTGTGGAACGAGAAGATATTTCCTTGAATCGGGCAAAAGTATTATTGGTAGAAGATAATAAAATGAACAGATTAGTTGCCCGAAATACACTAGCATTATTGGATGTGGAAATTGTAGAAGCAAAAAACGGCAAGCAAGCTCTTGAGTATTTAAAACAAGATCACTTTGACCTGATTTTAATGGACATACAAATGCCGATTATGGACGGTATGCGAGCGACTGAAATTATTCGTAAAGAAATGCACATTCGCGTTCCCATTATTGCGCTTTCTGCCAATGCTTTTAAATCGGAAATTGATGCTTGCAGACGACTTGGCATGAATGACTACATTGTCAAACCCTTTGATGAAAACCAATTTATTAAGACTATTTTAAAGTACCACCCGACAAAGTCAAGACAAGCATCTAATAACGTCAGGAACGAAAGTAAAAGTAAAACACAAAGTATTTTATACGACCTATCGAAACTGAAAGAAATGAGTAGAGGTAACAAAAAATTTATCCAAAAAATGCTTCGACTTTTTATCGAACTAACGCCCAAATCCATTGAAAATCTCAGCAATGCGCTAAAAGCTAATGATCTGGTAAGTATCAAAAAAATAGCTCATAAATTGAAACCCAGTATCGATCATTTGAATATTTCTTCTATTAAAACTGCCATCAGGAGTCTAGAGAGCGACTCCATCAGTCATCAAAGTCGCACAGAACTAGGAGACTTGGTGCACTTCGTAATCACTACGCTAGAACAAAGCATAGCTCAAATCAAACAGCGAGAACTGGAATAATAAAATTAGTTGTGCTATGTATCCATCTTAGAGGCGAGGCTGATACTGTTGCTGTTTAGTACCAAGCGTGTAAGAAGTTTTGAGCAATACTCGGAGTAAATCCTAGTAAGTTTTCTTAGGATCGTACAACAAGTATCCTCTTCACACTTGAGGAGGATATTTGCTGCGCGATTTTCTGATATTGACTTGAACTGTATCTGAGTGAGATGTTACAATAAATGAAACTTCATACATCCTTAGTTTAATATTATTCATCTTCCGATACAATCAAGAAACTTCCTTGATCGGCATAGTTCTCCCAATCAATTTGCGCAAGATTAGCTACAGAAAAACAACTGATATTCTTGATCGTTATCTTTTTGTTGAGACGTCGAAGCTGCGTAATCGTACCTTGCTGGTAATCGGTGTGGAAGCGACCGTTGAGGTGAAAAATCAATTCTTTTTTGTTCTTTTTCCAGTGCTTATAAATACGGTATGCCATCGTAGCATCCCAAGTGCACTGAGCATGAAAGAAATTATCGCTCATGCCATGTCCCGCGCCACCCATCGCTTCTTGAAAACGATCATAATAACCCCGATCGGCGGTATAAATGGGTAATTGGGGTAAATATTCTTTAGAAGACTTCGGCAGATTCTCCAGTTCTGATAGCCCTTTTCGACTTACTAAATTGACGTAGCGACGCGGCGCATTAGCAGCAATAATGCTTTGTTCTTTATTTTTCGCCAATTCTACCATCGGACGATAATCGGTCGTATAATTTTTCCAGGCTCTGGTATCGTTCACCATTTTATCTTCTGTGATGTAGCCAGAAAAATATTCATCCAGCACCAACTGACCGTCAGTCTCAAACATTTCCATACTCAGCGTAACCGTCCCGTACTCCTCCAGCAGCATCGCGTACAGTTGAGCTTGCAAAGTATGTGCTAGACTATCGTCGTGTTCCTCTCCGAAGAAAAGTACATCGATTTCCGCCACAGATGCCGCTATATCTCCTAAAGAAATTTCTTGCTTACTTTCAGTAGAATAGATTTTGTATTCCACAGATTGAGCAAAAAGCAAAACAGGAAAAAAAGGGGCAATAGCAAGAAAAAATATATTCAAATTCATTTATTCAAAATTGAGTGAAGTATTTGTAATGTGAAGTATCTCGTCATCTTTGGTTTTTGAAGAAGACTTTTTGTCTTGGTTTGTAAAATAGCTTTGTTTTCAAAGGGGGCTACAAGAGCTAAGTCTAATGCTTTTCCTCCATAAAATTAGCGAAAAATAACAATGCTTACAAATTCGCTAGCTTAAAAAAAATTACACATTTTATCAACATTTCGTGTTGAAAAACGAGCTAATTTTCAGATTTAGAGCAGAATAAGCAAAAAAATGTCAAAAAAGGGACTTGCTTGGCATCAAAAATGCCCTTATCTTAGGTGCAACTTTTATCCATTCTGAACAATTTGTTTTAAATTATGAAAAAATTACAATTTTACAAAGCAGTCTTGCCCCCTGTTTGGCAAGTCCAATCTTATCTCCATCAGCATTGGTTTAAAGTCCTTGCGATTGGTTTTTTAGCCTATTTCTGTTTAGTAAAAGACATTAGTTTTCAACTAGATATGAAGTCGCAAGCGGCAGCACCGATCTTTTTTTCAGAGGCTTCGACTATGGGCAATATGGCGGTGAATACGTCATTGAAAAATGCGGAAACGACGGATGCTACTCGAAACAAAAAGTGGAAAGATCGCAAAGCCAATCGTTTTTCCAATTTAGGCTTCATTCTTAATCCGACCTATGCCAAACGACACCAGGTAGATGATGCGACAGTCGATTTTCATGTAAACAATTGCAAAAATTACGTCAAGCGATTTGCAAAAACGGCGATTGTAGAGCAAGAAAAATATGGGATTCCTGCAAGTATCACTTTGGCGCAGGGTCTATTAGAATCCGATGCGGGAGATAGTCGTTTGGCAGTCGAGTCTTTGAATCATTTTGGAATCAAATGCCGCTCAAAGTGCAAAGGTTGCACTTGTCGAAACTACACGGATGATAGTGCTTACGATATGTTTCGCGTATTCGCATCTGCTTGGGAGAGCTATCGAGAGCATTCCATTTTATTGACAGGCGATCGCTACAAACACCTGCTGAATCTAGAGGTGGCAGATTATAAAAATTGGGCGCATGGACTGAAAAAAGCAGGTTATGCGACCGATAAGCGATATGCAGAAAAGTTGATTAAAATTATTGAGTATTTGAAGTTGAATGAATATGATCGGATAGGGAAGAACAAACTCGGTTGAAGAAAGTAGTGAAACAGAGTAAAATGTTTCCTGTATTTCTATATCCCCAAAAAACTCAATTTGTCTTTTATTTTTAGGGCTGTACGGAGTTTTGTTTGGTTCTAAATGATTTTATTTGGTCAGCATTATTTATGGAAGCTCACGTTTATCTTCAAATCATATGGGCGTCACGCCTTAGGCGGACAAGTCGAGCCCATATGATTTGATCAAGGTTTTTAAAAGGTAGAAGCGGCGAATTTCGCCGCTTCTACCTTTTAAAAAACCTTGATTCGTTTGGAAGGACTCGACCTGTCCGCCTCACCGTGTCCGCCTTA